>DATIEQ010000128.1:0-8668 GCA_035455665.1 Gammaproteobacteria bacterium
GTACGAGCAGGGCGTGCCGGCGACGCTGGATGGCAAGCCGCTGGACCCCGTGGCGCTCATCGGCGAATTGAATGCCGTCGGCCGGGGCTACGGCATCGGCCGCGGCGTGCATCTCGGCGACACCATCCTCGGCATCAAGGGCCGGGTGGGTTTCGAGGCGCCGGCGGCACACCTCCTGATCAGCGCGCACCGGGAGCTGGAGAAGCTCACGCTCACGGGCAAACAGCTCTTCTGGAAAGACAGCCTCGGCACACTCTATGGCCAGCTCCTGCACGAGGGGCATTTCTTCGATCCCCTGGCCCGCGACCTGGAGGCCTTCCTCGCCTCCAGCCAGGCGCGGGTGACGGGTGAGGTGCAACTCACGCTCTATCCCCGCAGTTTCGCGGTGGACGGGGTGCGCTCGCCCCATTCCCTCATGGACTCGAAGGTCGCGAGCTACGGCGAGGCGAACCGGCTGTGGACCGGGGCGGAGGCAGCGGGCTTCGCCAAGCTCTACGGCGTGCAACAGATCATCGCCCTGCACACGGGGGAGGCGTCATGAGGATAAACGCAGATAAGATCGCCTCCGTCACGCGCAACCTGAAATTGGATCGCGCTTTGACCCTGTCACCCAGCATCCGCGCGGAACACGGTGCGGTGGTGGCGGGGCGCATCCTCGGCGATAAATCCGCCTACAACCAGCTGGAGGACGTGCACGGGCGCATGAACGTGGTGCACGGCGATGACCTCGTGGTGGGGGCCCTCGGCCACCGCAACGCGCTCCACGGCTACGAGGGCGTGCTGCCGAAGTCGGTGGAGGTGGGCCAGAAGCTGCATCTGTTGAACCTGGGGGGCGTCGTGGGCGAATGCATGTCCCACAACCCGGAAGTGGGCCCACCCTTCGAATTCGAGGTGCTGGGCCAGGTGCTCGCCTATCCGGAATTCCAGTCGCGCCAGGGGGAGCCGGCGAACATCCGCATGGGGGCGCTGCACGACAACGGCCACAAGCCCGATTGCCGCGTGATCTACGTGGCCGGCACCTGCATGAACGCGGGCAAGACCGCCGCCGCCTGCGCCCTGGTGCGGCGGCTCTGCCAGGCGGGTTTCCGGGTGGGCGGCGCCAAGCTCACCGGCGTGTCCCTGATGCGCGACACCCTGAGCATGCGCGACTACGGAGCGGAGGTCACCTACGACTTCACCGACGCGGGCATCGTCTGCACCGGACCCGACACGGCGGCGGCGGTGGCGCGCACCCTGTTCGCGGAACTCTCCGGCCGCGGGCTGGACGTGATCGTGGCCGAGACCGGCGACGGCATCATGGGCGACTACGGCGTGCAGGCGATCCTGGCGGACGTGGACTTGCGCGCACTCACCGCAGCCTTCGTGTTCTGCGCCAACGATCCGGTGGGCGTGGCGGGCGGCGTGCAGCATCTCGAACGGGCCTATGGCATCCGGCCGGATGTGGTCACCGGGCCGGCCACCGACAACCGGGTGGGGGTGCGCTTCGTGGAGCGGGACGTGGGTCTCCCGGCCATCAATGCCCGCAGCCATGCCCGCGCCCTCGGCGACCATCTGCTGTCGGTGTTGGACGGGCGGAACCTCAAACGGGCATGAAGCGCGTCTCGGTCTACATCCTCGGCGGTTCGGGTTACGGCGGTGGTGAACTCCTGCGCCTGCTCTCGGGTCATCCGCAGGTGGAACGCATCGGCGCGACGTCGCGCCAGTACGCGGAGCAGCCTTTCTGGAGGGCGCACCCGAACCTGCGCGGCGTACTGGACGGCGCCTTCGACGCGGAACCGGACTGGCAAGCGCTTGCTGCCGCGGAGCATCCGCTGGTGTTCTCCGCCATGCCCCACTTCGAGCTGGCGCAGCGGCTGCACGGCTTCGAACAGGCCTGGGGAGCCGTGGGGCTCCTGCCGCGCCTGACGCTCATCGACCTGTCCGGAGATTTCCGCCTGGATGATGCGCACGCGTTCGAGCGCGCCTATGGGAAGCCACATCCGTATCCGCAGGCTCTCGGCAGCTTCGTCTATGGATTACCGGAATGGCACAAGCGGGAGATCGCCGGTGCGAAACGTATCGCGAGCCCCGGCTGCTTCGCCACCGCTGTGCAGCTCGCGCTCCTGCCCCTCGCGGGCTTGAAGGACTTGGGTTTCATCGCCGTGAGCGCCGCCACCGGCTCCTCGGGCTCGGGGGCGAGCCCCGGCGAAGGCACCCATCATCCGTTGCGTGCCCAGGATTTCCGCTCCTACAAAGCGCTCAGCCATCAGCACGAGGCCGAGATTCAACGGCTGTTGGACGCGGAGGGTACGCAGGGTTACAGCCTCGCCTTCGTGCCCCATTCCGCTCCCATGGTGAGGGGCATCCACGCCACTATCCAGTTGCGACCGCCGCCAGAAGCGGGACTGGATGCCAAGGCTTTGCAGAGCCGCTTCGAGGACGCTTACCGGGGCGCGCCCTTCGTGCGGCTCATGGAGGACGCGCCGCGTGTGGCGGCGGTGGCGGGGAGCAACTTCTGCGACATCGGCCTCGCGGCCTCACGGGGTTCCGTCGCGGTCATGACGGCGCTGGACAACCTGGTGAAGGGCATGGCGGGCCAAGCGGTGCAGTGCATGAACCTCGCCCTAGGTTTCCCGGAGACTGCCGCGCTCCTCAGTGCGGGGACGTACCCAGGTTAAAAAAGAACGCCCGGAGCTCTCGCTCCGGGCGTCCGATAGGCAGACGCTGAACGCGTCAGTGAGTCGCGGCGGCGGGCGCCGGCGTCGGCGCGGCACCCGTCGGTACGTCGCTGTTGAAGATGTCGCGATACATCAACCAGTGGCCCCCGTCGTGCCGCCATATCTCCAGGAACTTGCCGCGGTCCACCACGGAACCGTCCGTCCCCAGCATGCTGTAGAAACCGCGGGCGAAGGCGTAATCCCCAAGCACCACGGTCTCGGGAGTCTCCAGCAGCAAGCCCGTGATGTTCGGTCCGAACATCTGACCGATGAAGGTCTGGATGCCGGCGCGCCCGGACACGAGCCCCGCGTTCGGCGGCATGAGCATCGCGTCGTCCGTATATATGGCGGCGACGCCCGCCGCGTCCTTGCCGTTGAAGGCTTTCAGAAACTGGGCGTGGGCGCCGCGGATGTCCTGTTCCGCGTCCTGCGCATATCTGGAATCGGGTTGTGCGCCGGGCTGGCAGCCGGCGAGCGCCAGCGCGAAGAAGACGGGCAAGAGCGAAGCACGTTGCGTGTTCATGGTGTCCCCTTTATGGGTTGCAGAGCCGGCCTATCGCGGGCCGCGCCGAAGGGGAAAGTATAGCGAGCCCCGGGGGGCGCGCAACGTTCAGATGCGCGCCAGGACGGCATCGAGCCAGGCGGCGGGCAGGAGGCAGCGGGCCGTGGCAAGGAGGTAAGCCGGCAAGGTGACGTAATACCGCGCCCGGGGGTTCCGGCTCGCGAGCACCCGGGCAATCTTCAGGGCCACGGTAGCGGCATCCACCGTGAAGGGCTGATTATCCTTGCGGGCGCCCGTCTGGGCGCGGAGTTTCACATAGACTTCGCGATGGGGGCTCGCCTCGAGATTGACGCAGGCGTCGAAATTGTCCAGGGAGTTGTCACGGAAGCGGCTGCGCACCGGTCCGGGATCCACCAGCGAGACACGGATGGGGCTACCACGCAGTTCGAGCCTCAAGGTATCGGTGTAGCCTTCGAGGGCGAACTTGCTGGCGTTGTAGGCGCCGCGCCAGGGGGCGGCGACACGCCCGAGGATCGACCCCAGCATCACGATGCGCCCCGAGCCTTGCCGGCGCATGAGCGGCAGCACGCGGGCGGTGAGCTCCGCGGTGCCGAAGAAGTTGGTGTCGAACTGGCGCTGCAGGAGCTCGCGGCTCAAGTCCTCGACCGCTCCGGGAATGGCGAGGCCGGCGTTGTTGACGAGGGCGTCGAGCCGGCCGCCGGTGAACGTGAGCGTCTCGTTCAGGGCGGCGCCGATGGAATCCGGATCGGCGATGTCCAGCCGCACGGCCGTGAGCCCCATCGCGGACAAGGCGGCGACGTCCTTTTGTTGGCGGGCGCTTGCCACCACCTGCCAGCCCCGCGCCGCGAGATGCCTCGCCGTCGCAAGGCCGATGCCGCTGGAACAACCGGTGACCAGGACCGAGCGCGGCGCAGTCATTTGAGCTGGAAGGCGGGTACGCGCTCCGGTGCCACGGCCTTCTTCTCTTGTTCCTGCGCCTCACGCTGCTGCAGGGCCCAGAGCTGGGCATAGAGGCCGCCGGCGCGCAGGAGCTCGCGGTGGCTGCCGCGCTCGGCGATGCGGCCCGCGTCCAACACCACGATCTCGTCCGCGTCCACGATGGTGGAGAGGCGATGGGCGATGACGAGGCTGGTACGGTGCACCGCGAGCTCGCGCATCGCGACCAGGATCGCCTGCTCTGCGTTGGAATCGAGGCTGGAGGTGGCCTCGTCGAACACCAGCAAGGGCGGGTTCTTGAGGATCGCGCGGGCGATGGCGACGCGCTGCTTCTCGCCGCCGGAGAGCTTGAGGCCGCGCTCGCCGACGAGCGTCTCGTAGCCCTGGGGCAAGACCTCCACGAACTGCTTGAGGTGCGCCAGCTCCGCCGCGCGGTCCACGTCGGCGCGGGACGCCCCGGGCCGGCCGTAGGCGATGTTGTAGTAGATGGTGTCGTTGAACAGCACCGTGTCCTGGGGCACGATGCCGAGCTGCCGGCGCAGGCTGTCGCGGGTTACGTCGCGGATGTCGGTGCCGTCGATGAGGATGCGGCCCGCCGTCACGTCGTAGAAGCGGTAGAGGAGCCGCGCGATGGTGGACTTGCCCGCACCGCTCGGCCCCACGATGGCCACCTTGTTGCCCGCCGGCACGCGGAAATCCACGCCCTGCAGGATGCCCCGGTCGGGCGCGTAACTGAAACTCACGCCCTCGAAGCGGATCTCGCCACGCACGTGGCGCAGGGGCTGCGCGCCGGGCTTGTCGGCTACCTGGGCGTGTCGTTCCAGCAGCGCGAACATGCGCTCCATGTCGGTGAGGGAGCGCTTCATCTCCCGGTAGATGAAGCCCAGGATGTTGAGCGGCATGAAGAGCTGCACCATGTAGGCGTTCACCATGATGAAGTCGCCCAAGGTCATATGGCCGTCCACGACCTCCCGGCCCGCGAGCAGCATCATGGCGGTGACACCGAGGGCGATGATGAACGCCTGGCCGCTGTTGAGGGTGGAGAGCGAATATTGGGTCTTGAGCGCTTCTCGTTCCCAGTTCGCCAGCTCGCTGTCGTAGCGCTGCGCCTCGAACTCCTCGTTGGTGAAGTATTTCACCGTCTCGTAGTTGAGCAGGCTGTCGATGGCGCGGGTGTTCGCCTTGGAGTCCAGCTCGTTCATGCGCCGCACATGGCGCGTGCGCCATTCGGTGATGGCGATGGAGAAGGCGATGTAGAGCGCCACCGAGGCGAGGATGATGAGTGCGAACCAGCCGGAGAACTTCCACAGGAAGATGCCGGTGACCATCGCCACCTGCACGATGGTGGGCAGCACGTTGAACAGGATCGCGCTCATGACGAAGCTGACGCCGCGGCTGCCGCGCTCGATGTCGCGGGACAGGCCACCGGTCTGGCGCTCCAGGTGGAAGGCGAGGTCCAGGTCGTGCAGGTGGCGGAACACCTTGAGGGCCACGCGCCGTGCGGCGCGCAGCGTGGCGAGCTCGAACACCACGTCGCGCAGTTCCCCCAGGAGGGTGCCGGTGAAGCGCAGGATGCCGTAGGCGAGCAGCAGGCCGAAGGGCAGCACCAGGACGGCCTGATGGGGGTCGAAGCTGTCCACCACGCGCTTCAGCACCAGCGGCACGGCGACCGTCGCGAGGTTCGCGAGCAGCAGCAGGGCGAGGGCCAGGGACGCGCGGCCGCGGAACTCCCACAGGTACGGGAGCAGGGAGCGCAGGGTGGTTTGATGGCGGGCGGTCGGCATGCGTCTCCAGGCCAAGGCGGGGCTTACGGTGCACGGCTATAATGGCACGCCCCGGCCCCGTGGGGGGTTGCGTAGCGACGCACTGCCCTTAACTATGGGGGTGCGGCGACAGGTTTCAACGAGACAGGTCCATGCCTATCTACGAATACGAATGCACCGCCTGCGGCCATACCTTCGACGTCCTGCAGAAGGTAAGCGACGCGCCCCTCAGGAAATGCCCGGGCTGCGGCAAGCCGAAGCTCAAGAAGCTCATCTCGGCCCCGTCCTTCCGCCTCAAGGGTGGCGGCTGGTACGAGACCGACTTCAAGTCCGCCAACAAGCGCAACCTGGCGGAGAGCGGCAAGGAAGAGGCTCCCAAGGCGAAGGAGGAGAAGAGCGTGAAGCCCGAGAAGCCGGCGGAGAAGAAACCCAAGGCGAAACCTGCCAAGGAGGCTGACGCATGAGCGACGCCAGCACCGGCTTCATCAGGCATCCGTTCGTCAGCCGCCTGCGGCGCTATCTCTTCACCGGTCTCTTGATCTGGATACCGCTGGGGGTGACGCTCTTCATCTTCCAGCTGTTCATCGGATACATGGACCGGCTGGTGACGCTGTTCCCGCGGGCCTGGCAACCCATCGAGCTCGTGGGCTTCGACATCCCGGGTCTCGGGGTGATCCTGGCGTTGCTGATCCTGCTGCTCACCGGGTTCCTGGCGAGCAATTACCTGGGACGGTTGCTGCTTGGACTGGGCAACGAGGTCCTGGAGCACATCCCGCTGGTGCGCTCGGTGTATTCGGCCGCGAAGCAGATCTCCGACACCATGTTCGCGAACAAGGGCAAGTCCTTCCGCAAGGTGGTGATGATCCGTTACCCGCAGAAGGACACCTGGAGCCTGGCGTTCCAGACGGGTGAGACCCTGGGCGAGCTGGACGAGAAAGTGCCGGGCCACAAGATCAGCGTGTTCGTGCCCACCACGCCGAACCCCACCTCGGGCTTCCTGCTGATGGTGCCGCCGGAGGACGTGATCGAGCTCGAGATGAGCGTCGACGACGCCCTCAAGATGATCATCTCCCTGGGGGTGATCGTGCCGCCCTGGCCGAAGCCCAAGGAGGATGAGACCGCCCCGCCCGCCAAGGCCGAGATCACCGGGGGCGATACCGTCCCCACGCTTGCGCCGCCGCGACGCCGTCTATAACATCAGCGCCCCTCACCGCCCATTGGGCGGTTCCGATGTCTAACTATATGAATCCCGGGATTTTTCATGCGTAGCCATTATTGCGGGCAGGTCAATGAAACCCTGCTGGACCAGGAAATCCGCCTCGCCGGCTGGGTGCACCGCCGCCGCGACCACGGCGGGGTGATCTTCGTGGACCTCCGGGACCGCGAAGGCCTGGTGCAGGTGGTGTTCGACCCGGACCGTGCCGCGCTGTTCAAGGACGCCGAGCGCCTGCGCAGCGAGTACGTGGTGAGCGTCAAGGGCAAGGTGCGGCACCGCCCCAAGGGGACCGAGAACGCGCACCTGCCGAGCGGCAAGGTGGAGGTGCTGGCGCTCGAGATGGAGCTCCTGAACAAGGCCGAGACCCCGCCCTTCATGCTCGACGAGGAGGACGTGAACGAGGAGCGGCGCCTGCAGTTCCGCTACGTGGACCTGCGCCGCCCCGTCATGCAGCAGCGCCTGCGCCTGCGCCACAAGATCGTCAGCACCCTGCGCCAGTATCTCGACGGCAAGGGCTTCATCGACCTCGAGACCCCGATCCTGACCAAGCCGACGCCGGAAGGGGCGCGCGACTATCTCGTGCCGAGCCGCACCCATCCGGGCCGTTTCTTCGCGCTGCCCCAGTCGCCGCAGATCTTCAAGCAGCTGTTCATGATGTCGGGCTTCGACCGCTACTACCAGGTGGCGCGCTGCTTCCGCGACGAGGACCTGCGTGCCGACCGCCAGCCGGAGTTCACCCAGCTGGACGTGGAGACCTCGTTCCTGAACGAAGCCGAGGTCACGGACATCATGGAAGGCATGATCCGCCACACCTTCAAGAAGGTGCTGGATGTGGACCTGCCCAATCCCTTCCCGCGCATGACCTATGACGAGGCCATGCGCCGCTACGGCTCCGACAAGCCGGACCTGCGCATCCCGCTGGAACTGGTGGACGTGGCGGACCTGGTGAAGACCTGCGACTTCAAGGTGTTCGCCGGCCCCGCCAACGACCCGGCCGGCCGCGTCACCGCCTTGCGCCTGCCGAAAGGCGGCGAGATGCCGCGCAGTGAGATCGATGACTGCACCGCCTACGTGGCGCGCTACGGCGCCAAGGGCCTCGCCTATATAAAGGTGAACGACACCGCCAAGGGCAAGGATGGCCTGCAGTCGCCCATCGTGAAGTTCCTGTCGGACGAGGCCATCAAGGGCATCCTCGAGCGCACCGGCGCCCAGGACGGCGACCTCATCTTCTTCGGTGCCGACAAGGCGCGGGTGGTGAGCGACTCGCTCGGTGCCTTGCGCCTGAAGCTCGGGCACGACCGCGGCCTGGTGAAGGCAGGCTGGGCGCCTCTATGGGTGGTGGAGTTCCCCATGTTCGAGTGGGACGAGAAGGACAAGCGCTGGGTGTTCCTGCACCATCCGTTCACGGCTCCCCGCGTGGACGATCCGGCGGCCCTCGCCAAGGATCCGGGCGGCATCCGCTCCCGCGCCTACGACATGGTGCTGAACGGCACCGAGCTCGGCGGCGGTTCCATCCGCATCCACAGCCAGGACA
>DATIEQ010000129.1:0-14650 GCA_035455665.1 Gammaproteobacteria bacterium
CCCAGCGCGCGCGGATGTCTGTTCATGGATTCGTCCCCCGGGTGGTTTCCATCATCTCATTCTAATCGTTCGGCTGCTGCCAGGAAATCTCGCCGCTCAGGGGGGCGTTCTTCACCTTGGCGGCGGTCTGCACGATGGCGCCGGTGGAGGTCTGGGTATAGACCTCCACGGAGCCGGAGCCGATGCCCTTGCTGGCCTGGAGGCTGGGAGACGAAGCCAAGCCATAACCCAGGGTGACGTTGTTATATAGGTGACTGCTGTTGTCGGCTCCAAACACCTGTGTGTCGGCCGACGGTGTGCCGGTCAAGTAGAACACGCCGTACAACTGGCTCTGGCCAGAGGCGCCGCAGAGGTCGGGGTCAGGCGAGTAGGCGGTGCCGAAGAACACCGAACCGATGACCACGGTCTCGCTGACGTTGCGGGTCGAGGGCAGCGGCGTGGTGGTGGTGACGACCGGGCTGGTGGGGAAATTGAGCACCCAGCCATCGGGGGTGACGCTGGAGTTGCCGGCGCCATTCTTGGTGTACATGAGGTTCTGCAGCGCGGTCACCGTGGCCGGAGCAGTGGGCAAGTTGCCACCGCTCAAGGTCTTGGTGACCGTGTTGCTGGAGATCGCGCCCGTAGTGGAGACGACCGCGCTCGACACGTCGATGATGTTGTTAGTGGCGATGGTGCTGGTGATGGCGGTACCGACGGCGGAGGTGGCGCTGCTGTTCTTGTCCTGCAGACCGAAGAAACCCTCCTGGGTATTGGTGTACTTGTCGGCGTTCACGTAGAAGCGCCCGGTGCCGAAATACACCCAGGGGTTCTTGTTGGGGTCGAGCGCCACGGCGGGAGTCGCCAGTTCACCCTCACCGTAGGTGAGGCAGGCGAACGTAGTCCCCGGACAGGCACCCCCGCTCGGGTTATAGGTGCCGGAGCTCGGCAGCACGTACCAGGCCTCCGGCGCATGCCATTGCGGCGAACTGCTTCCCTTCGGAGTCTCGTCCACGCCGAAGCGCCACAGGGCGCCGATCGGAGCGGCGGCGGTGTTGCCGACGGTGCCGAAATACGCTGCATTGGCATAGAAATTCAGATCCCAGTCCGCTGAGACCGGGTCGCCGGCGATGCTCTGGGAGGCGTAGGTGCTGCCCAAGTCGTAGGATTTGATCAGCGACCTGCCGACCAGGTCGTAGACGAAGAAATACGCGTCCTGGTTGCTGATGGCATTCTGCAGGTCCGTAGGGCCGGAACCAAATAGCAGGTACCACTCGTTCACCGTGTCGGTGGTGCCGCTGAACTTGCGGAAGGTCATGACCGTGGGATAGGACGTGGTGTAGGCGAGAGTGGACGCTGTGTTCTCGGTGATCTCCGCGACTAGTTTGGGCGCTGCCTCGGGATTGGTGATGTCCATGATCACGTAACCGGACTCAAGCGTCACGGTGCTGCCGGAGTTGCAGTTGGGCGGCGTGGAGCCGTCAGGCTTGATGCAGACCGGGCCGCCGCCAAGCCGCATACCCACCACCAGCACCGTACCCCAACCGTTGGGATGGTCAGTGTCGGCGGTGAATATCTTGGCATCGAACACCCGGGGCTTCGCGTCCACGTAGTAGACGTGGGGGTAATTATTCTGCGTGAGCCACTTCAGGTGGGGCAGCAGGTTCATGGGCACATAGGCCCAGAGCTCGGTGCCGAGCGGATGCTGGACCTCGGAACCGCCGACGCTCTGCAGGGCGAAACTATTGGTGGCGGGGTTGAAGAAACCGCCGTTGAAGGCGTGCAGCATGCCATCGTTCGCGCCTACGTAGACCACGGTACGGCGGTGCGCATATTGATTGCGGAAGGTGGCATAGGTGGTGTCGTTGTACAGGATGTCGAAAGACTCCTGCGGTACCGAGACCACGGTGGGCGTGGAATCCACGATGTCGCCCAGGCGTTCCACCTCGTAGGTACCGTTGTTGTCGTAATCCACGGTACGGCCGCGCATGCCGGTCCGTTCCCGGCCGCGCACCCATTTGACGATCTCCTGGGCCTGGGTCAACTGGGCCGTGGAGCTTAGGGCGCTGTCCGGGTTGAGATAGCCCATGTTGGTGCTGTCGAATGAGGAGGCCAGGAAATCCACGGTGGTGGGCACGTTGCTCGAGCTGGCGCCGAGCCAAGTGAAGATGTAGCGGCCCGTGTCCGCCGTAGCGGTGTAGGTGCGCTGCGTGCTCAGCTGGGTGTCCGTGTAGTTATTCATGGTCTTACGGGCATTCCACACGGCGTTCAGGCTGTCCAGCGGCAGGGTCAGGAAGGAGATGGGCGTGAAGGTGGTGGCGGAGCTCGAGGTGAAGCGCTTGAACTTGGTGACGTTATCGGTGGTGTCGAAGAAGATCTGCACCACCGGGTCGGTCAGGTAGTCGTCCAGCTGGCGGTTGCCGTTGCCGTCCTCGCGCAAGTTGCCGAACTGGTCGGCGAAGACCGCATAGAGGGTGCCGATCCAGGTGACGGCGTTGCCGTGGATGTCCTGGTGCAGGGGCTCGTAGAGGGCCTGGTAGAGGGCGCCGTTGCCGTTGCGGGCGTTCGCCACTACCGCGGCCGCGGTACCGGAAGCGGTCTTGGCGAGGATGGCGTTGAACACGCGTTCCAGGGTGGTGAAGAGGCTCCTGGGGTCGCTGACGCTGAAATAAGTGTCGGGGATGCCGTCCGGCGTCGCGCCGCTGGCCAGGCAGTTGGTGTTCTTGCTGCCGTCGGTGTTGTAGCAGTCCCACTCGGCCGGGAGGTCCGGCAGAGAGTTGCTGTTCTGGTCGTTGAAGGCGCCGTACTTGGCGGCGTACCAGAGGGGATCCTGGGGCGTCTGTGCCGAGCTGGAACCGACGGTGAACGTGAAGGACTTGGCGGCGTCGGCGGCATTGCAGCCGGTGGAACAACTGGTCACGCCGGAATATGCGTCGGTGTTCTTGTAACCGTTGATGCCGGAGAAAGCGTGGAAGCCGTCCTGGGTGGTGCCGGTGATGACGAACCCGAAGGCGGCGGGGAGCGTGCTGGTGGCGAACTCCGACTGCGTAGTGACTTTGATCTGGCCCCCGGATATCGAATAGGAGATCACGCCCCACTGATCCTCGTCGTAGTTGCCGCCCTGCTCGGCGCTGTTCCAGGCCACGAAGAACTGGCCGGTGCCCGCCGAATTGTCCTGGCTCACCACGATGAACTTCACGATGGAGCAGTTGCCGAGCACCGTGGTCTGGGCGCTGGAAGTGAACGACTGGCAGGCTGGGAGGATGGTGACGGTCTTGCTGGAGCTCGGCACCGGGATGGTGATCTTGGGGGTGGTGGTGGCGAGCGAGATGGCGTAGGTGGTCACCAGCTGGCTGCCGGAGAGGCCGGAGCGGATGTCGTGGGTATGGGCCCAGTAGGAGATGCCGGCCGTGTCGTAGCTGCCGAAGAGGCGCGGGGCGGTGGGGCAGATGCCGTTCATGTAGGCGAGACCCGGGTAGCTCTTGGGGGTGCAGAGCTGGTCGCCGGTGACGGTGTTGGCACTGTAATCGTAGCTGCCGCCGAACAGGTAATTGCCCGCCATGCCTTCGCCGGTGCCGACGGCGTTGGTGATGGTAGCGATGTCGGTGGAGGAGCCCCAGATCTCCTTGACGCCTGGGTTACCGGAACTGGAACCGTTCAGGTTGTTGGAATCGTAGCTGATCTCGCTGGTGTTGAAGGCCACCACGTTCAAACTGGTGCAGCGGGTGGAGGCGGTGAGGGGATCCTTGTACTGGCTGGACAGCGGCGTGTATAGGCCGGCGACGACGGTGGAGTCGTTGGCCTGGAAGGCACCGGAGACGCCGGCGCCCGCCATCAGGCGGATGGTATTGAGATAGATCTCGGCAAAGGGGTTGCCCCAGTCGGGGCACTGGCCGTTGGTCAACTGACCCTTGAAGAGAGGGCCGGTGTCGGCGGTGCATTTGCCCAGGTTCGGATCGTTGTCGCCGTAGGTGCCGCCAGCACTGTCGTACTGGTATTGCACCATGCGCAGCAGGCTCAGGTCGTTGATGAGACCGGAGCAGGCGTTGCCGGAGCAGGTGCCCGAGGTCAGTGCTGTGAGGAAGTGACCATCGCCATTCACATCCACTTCGTCCTGGATGGAGCCGATGTTCTTGACGAGGGTGCCACCCTCGATGTTGTTCTGGTAGGTACCGAACATGGCGCCGAAGTAGAGCTCGTTGGCGTCGCCGAAGATCTGGAACAGGCCCACGGGTTTGAGGTCGCCCGTGGGGTAGGTCTTGCAGTTCTCGTCGCTGTTGTAGAGCGTGGAGACACAGATCTGCACCTGCACGTTGAAGTCCGGCCCGTTTCCGAGCGAGCCCGTCAGGCCGTTGGCGCTCTTGCTGGGGCTGGTGGTGTTGGCGCTGATGCCGGACACGGAAGCGATGTTGCCGTTGGTGCCGACGTTGCTGCCGTTGCCGTTGAACTGGGAGTTTGCGGCGGTGAGCTCCCCATTCCAACGGCACTCATAACCCGAACCCGTGGCCCACAGGGAGTAATTGCCTTGGGCGGCGCGCAGCACGGGTGGGAAGGTGCTGTCGTTGATGCTCTCTGAGGAGGTGCTGTTGCCGATGGTGACGGCGGTGGTGTTGCAGATGGTGATGCCGCAGGTGCTGTCGCTGCCAGCCGAGCACGCCATCTGCGCCGAGGTGAGGCTGAAAGGTGTCAGGTAATTGATATCATCGCCGTCGTAGTACTTGGCGAAGCTGTGGGTATCGCCGGGCAGGAAGGCGCGCCGCAGCACGGTGACGGCGCTGGCGCCGGTGCCGTCCGTCGAGCGCAGGCCGCCGTAGAGGATCTTGCGGACCTCATCCATGCGGGTCATGGTGGCCCAGTTCAGGAAGTTGCCGCTCCAGGTGCCGGTAGCCTGGCCGCTCTTGTTGCAGTGATAGTGGGTGGTGCTGGCGTTCGTGGGGACGAAGTAGCCGGAGGCGCTGCTGTAGGTGTAGCAGATCTGCGGATCGAAGTAGCCGTAGTATTCGAAGGTCTTTATATAGCTGGTGTCTATCACGCCGTCGCCGTCCAGATCCGTGTGATCGTCGTAGGCCGGCGTGAACAGGGTGTGATCCTTGGACAGGGCGATCATGGCGAAGGGCGTCGCCGAAGAGATGCTGACGATGGGCGAGGAGGCATAGGTCGCGGCGGTGACGCCGACCGCCGGCACCGGTGTGAAGGCAGCGGCGCCGTTGCCTGCGGCATTGGCGATCGATGGCAGGGCGGAACATGCCAGCAGCAGCGGCAGTGGCAGGAGTCGGCGGAGCTGGGTACGCATGGGTCTATACCTCGATCAACGGATGACGGCGCGGTAATCCGCGCCCGTGTAAGCGACGGCGCCGCTCGGACTGGTGGAGAGACTGCCGGTCATGGCCTGGCTGCGCAGGTAGTAGTAGACGAGGGCGCCCGCGCCGGCGGCACCCTTGCCGGTGCCCTCGTAGCCCGAGATCATGGCGGCGCCGGAACCCGGCGCGTTGCCAACCCCGAGCTTGTAGACGGCGATGTAGCCGTAGACGGCCGGGTTGCCGTCGTACTCGTAGGACAGGTTGTTGTAGCTGCCCATGTTGCCCGCGTTGCACGTCGAGCCGTCCGCGGACGTGGGTGTCGTCTTGGTCGGGCCGTAGCATTCCTTGTCGGGGTTGCCGTCGGAGATGACCCAGGGCTTGTTACTGCTGCTGGCGGCGGTCGTAGGATCCGTTGCTCCGAGAAGCGTGAGGACACAATGTTCGGAATTGCTGGCGGTACAGGGCCAGGCGTTGCCGGAGAAGCCGTTGCCGGTGTTGAAGTCCGAGTCAGTGACGGTGCCACCCATGGACGAAGGCCAGCCGCGGTTGTAGGTGGCGGCATCCAGGAGATCGTCGGCTTTGACACGGGCGGTCTCGGCCGCTTCGAAGGTCTGGGTCTTCTCCAGGAAGTTGCGGCTCATCTTCAGGCCCAAGGTGGTGTTCTTGGTGGCGACGACGCCGATGAGCGTCAGCACCACCAGGAAGATGAGCGCGGTCACCAGCACGAAACCGGAGTGGCGGCGGGGACGGACGCTGGGGCGGCTGCGGCACATGCTCAATATCTCGCGCGGTTGCGGATCTGGATGGATTCGGTGAACACCTTGCGGATGTACCAGTAATCCGGGACGGAGCCTGGAGAGATAGCGCTGGTCGAAGCGGTATACGAATTGCCGTCCGCGAGGGTATAGATCGTCGTGTCTTTCTGGTTCTTGTCGGGAGCATCGGCCCGAACTACGATGCTGTAGCGCACCACATAGACCTGCGCCCAGCTCGATACACCGGTCGCCGACTGGAAGGTATCCACGTTGTTGCTGCCGGTGCTATCGATGCCGTACTTGCAGCGCAGCATCTCGACGCCCGGTACCAAAGGTTGGCGGACCATACCGTTGGTGCTGCTGGTGGTGGTGCCCTGCAGTGCGACGCGCCAGAGGGCGGGCTGGGGGCTGCCGCCGTCGTCGGTGCTCTTGCAGGTGGAGTTGTCCGCCATGTTGGTGCAGGGGGCGATGAAGAAGAGTTCCACGATGTAGGGGGCGTTGAACACGGGGTTGGTGCTGCTCGCGGCCAGTGAGGCGGGGGCGGTCGCAAACTCATTGCCCTCGAAGATCCAGGAGGAGAAGCCCGGCGCGTAGCGCACGAACACGCTATTGGCGTTAGTATCGTTTTGGACGGTGACGTTGCTGCTGGTGGAGGTGGTGTCGGCGTCGGCGACCAGGTCGCCCGGCTCCGGATCGGCGTAGCGGACCAGCAGCACGTCAGTGTTGGGCACGTAGTTCGCACTGCTGCCGATGCAGTTCTGTACGTTGGTGGGCAGGTTGCTGAAAGAGGACTGGGCGGCGAAGCCCACGAAGCCACTGGTGATGCCGCTGCTGGAGTCAGCGACGAGACCCAGGCATGTGGTAGAGCTGTAGAGAGTGTTACCCACTTTTTGGCTCAGGCTCAAGTTGGTGGATGAGCCGGTGCCGCCCCAGTAGTCGGTCATGCGCAGGCCTTGGTCGAGCCAGCCGGTGGCGATGCGGGAGTTCTCCTGCAGCTTGCCGACCGCGTCCTGCACCGCATAGCCCCGCTTGCTGGTGATGAAGAGGGTGATGACGCCGCCCAGCAGCACGACGCTGATGACCATGGCGATCATGAGTTCCACCATGGAGAGGCCGTGTTGACGGTGGTAGATGCGCGGCATGAGGGATGTTTTACCCGTTGAAGCGATCATGGCAGGGCCGGCAGCACGGTGACTTGGTAGGTGGAATCCGCAGGGCTGGTGTAGATCACGGTGCCGCTGTTGACGGTGGAACCGCAACCGGCGGCAGGCGCGCCCGAGATACCGTCGTCCCAGCAGATGGTGATGACGTAGACGGCCTGGCTGACATAGTTCGCCTGGTCGCAATAGTTGGGCGTGACGCACATCACCGAACCGGTGCCTGAAGGCAGGTTCGTGCTCAGCGTGGAGTACCAGTTGGACTTGTCGAGCGTGGCCACGTCGCTTGAGGTGCAAGCGCTGCTGCAGGTAGGGATGGTGCCGGAGGGCGCCGCGGTGACGGCGTCGTAATTGCCGCCGATGACGCCGCCGGTGGAAGTGCAACTGGTGATGGTGGCACCGTTGTTGATGCAGCCGGGGTTGGCGCGCATCTTGTCCACCATGTTCTGGGCGGATATGGCGGCGGCGCTCCACACGCTGCCGTTATAGGTCATGCGCATGCCGGCGGTCTCGAGACCGGCGATGCCGAGCAGCCCCACGGAGAGCACCACGAGCGAGATCAGCACTTCCAGCAGTGAGAAACCTGATTGGCACGGCACGATCTTATGGGTCGGGCGCATAGCGTGGCCCCTCAACAACTCGTGGTGCTGGTGGTGGTGCGGGAGGCCGGCCGGCCGGTGATGCTCATCTGTACTTCGATACCGTTCACCACGGCTGTCCCCTTGCTGTCGAAGAGCAGGAAGCACATGTAGGGCAGGTTGGGGGCGCTGTCCACGGTGGCGATACCGTTAGGATCATAGGTGAGATATCCGAAAGCATTCGTCGCCGTGCAGGAGGCCGCTCTGCAGCTGGTCAGCGTGTTGCTATTGGCAAGCTTCCCCTGCGCCACCAGGACCTCGCCCCCCGTGGCCGTACCCCACCCCGAGCTGACCTGGTTCGCGGTCGTGGGGATGAACGCTATCCAACCGTTGGCCCAGGTGGATTTCGCCGTGCAGGAGAGGGTGCCGCCGTTGCCGTAATCGCTGGGGCAGACGGTGACGTACTTGACGCGCCGGATGGCTTCGCTACGGGCCTGGTAGAGGGAGGTGAGCACCAGGGTGGACTGGCCACTCAGGCGGCTGCCACGGATGAGCTTCTGGTAGGAGGGATAGGCGTAGCGTGCCAGGATGGCCACGATCGCCAGCACCACCAGAGTCTCTATGAGCGTGAAGCCCTTGGCGTGTTTCATGCGGCAAACTATAGGCTAGCTGAGGCCCCTGGGCCCGTAAGCCGCGACCGGCGAAGGGATTGGGGCGACGGACGGCGAGGCCGGAGGTGCTAGATTTAACGGAATACCCCAGTCCCGCCGGCCTGGTGAGCCAGCGTCTCGCTCGCGGGGCCCCTATATATAGGCTGCCCGCGGCGGAGCCCCGCCGGCGGGTAAAATGGACGCATGAAGCCACAGCTCACCATCCACAGCGGCAGCCCGACTCAACCCACATCCCCTGCACGACGCGTGGTCACGCTGCCGGGCAGCTTCGCGATGCGCCTCGGCGGGCAATTGCAGGATGTGCAGGTGGCCTACGAGAGCTGGGGCCGGCTATCGACCGCCAAGGACAATGCGCTCCTGCTCTTCACCGGACTCTCGCCCTCGGCCCATGCGGCCTCGAGCGGCGAGGATCCCGCTCCCGGCTGGTGGGAGGAGATGCTGGGGCCGGACAAGTCCATCGACACCAACAAGTTCCACGTCATCTGCGTGAATTCGCTCGGCAGCTGCTTCGGCTCCACCGGGCCCGCGTCCCTCGATCCGCGCAGCGGCAAGCCCTACGGCCCCGGGTTCCCGACGCTGACGTTGGAAGACGTGGCGGGGGCAGCCCATGGCTTGCTCCAGGTACTCGGTATCCCGACGGTGCGAGTCGTCATGGGTCCGTCCATGGGCGGCATGAGCGCGCTCGCCTTCGCGCTGCAATTCCCCAAGGCGGCGGAGACGCTGGTGAGCATCTCCTCGGCGACTCATTCGGAGCCCTTCGCCATCGCGGTGCGTTCCCTGCAACGGGAGCTGATCCGCAGCGACGGCGCCTGGCAAGGCGGTCATTATCCCCCGGGCGAGGGGCCGCGTGAGGGCATGCGACTCGCGCGCAAGCTCGGCATGATGTCGTACCGTTCCGCCCAGGAATGGGCGGAACGCTTCGGGCGCGAGCGCGCCAATGATGCGCGCGGCGAGGCTTTCGGCTGCGATTTCGAGGTGGAAGCCTATCTCGAGTCCCGCGCCCGCGCCTTCGTGGGTAGCTTCGATCCCAACTCCTATCTCTACCTGTCCCGCGCCATGGACCTGTTCGACGTGGCGGAGCACGGCGGCAGCGAGAACAAGGCCCTGAAGCGGCTCGGCCTCAAGCAGGCGCTGGTGATGGGCGTCGAGACGGACATCCTGTTCCCCCTCCATCAGCAAGAGGCCCTGGCAGAGAGCCTGAAGCGGGCGGGCGTGCAGACCGAGTTCGTGCGCCTCGCCTCCAAGCAGGGGCACGATTCCTTCCTGGTGGACATGGAGCGCTTCCGCCCCGTGATCGCCGAATATCTGGCGACGCTATAATGTCGGCGCCCACGAGGATCTACGATGCAGACGATTGAGTTCCAAGGTGCACAGCACCTGATCCCGCTGCTCGACGAGGCGGTACGCCGCGCCGAACCGCGCGCCACCACCCATGCCATCAAGGACCTCCTCTGCCGCCTGTTCCGCGAACGGGACGTGGAACTGCCCGCGAGCGTGTGCACGCCGTGCGCCGAGACGTATGCCCGCCGCCTCCTGTATCGCAGCGATGAGCTGGGCTACACGGTGGTGGCCATGACCTGGGGCCCGGGGCAAGGCACGCTGATCCACGACCACGCCGGCATGTGGTGCGTCGAAGGCGTGTGGCAGGGGCAGATCGAGGTGCAGCAGTACGAGATCGCGGAGAAACGGGGCGAGAGCTATCGCTTCGAGCATTGCGGCACGATCCAGGCGGGCATGGGCTCCGCCGGTTGTCTCATACCGCCCCACGAATACCACCTGATCCGCAATCCCCTGACGGACCAGAGTGCCGTTTCGCTGCACATCTACGGCGGCGAGATGTGCAACTGCCATGTATTCGAGCCGCGGGACAACGGTTGGTATCAGCGCGCTCTCAAGCCCCTGAGTTACACCTAAGCACAGAGCTTAGTGTGATGCCGGCGCAGGCGCGGCGTTCGTCGCCGCGCTGGGGGGAATGCTGCTGGCGGGTTTCGCGGGCGCGATGGCGGTGCTGGCTCTCGGTGCCGGCGCATGGGTCCCCAGGAACACGTGAGGATCCACGGCTGCGCCGTTGAGGCGCACCGTCCAGTGCAGATTCGGGCCGGTGGCCCGCCCGGTCATGCCGATGCGGCCTACATACTGGCCCTGTTTCACCTTCTGGCCCGGGCCCACCTTGATGATGCTCATGTGGCAGAAGACGCTATAAAGGCCCTGCCCCATGTCCAGCGTCAGGGTCTTCCCGCAATAGAAATAATGGCCCACGTCCGCCACCTCTGCATCCGCCGGGGCATGCAGGGGCGTGCCCAGCGGCGCTCCGATGTCGATGCCGGCGTGAGGGCTCTTGGCTTCGCCGTTCAGCACGCGCCGCACGCCGAAGGCGCTGGTCTCGGGGCCCGAGGCGGGCCAGATGAACGTCACGCCGGGCCTGGCGGTCTTGCGCCAACCGTTCACCACCTTGTCGAGATGCTTCTGTTCACGCTCGGCCCGCTTGAGCTGGGCCGGGGTGGGATTCACCAGCTCTGGATTGGCGATGGTGAGCGATTGAGTGGGGTAGTCCTTGGGGGCTACCTGGAATTTCACCTGCAGCGCCTCGGCGGCGTCGGTCTCCACGTCCAGCGTCTTGTCACCGGGAGCGATGTCCAGCGGCAGGCCCGCCAAGGCATACCACGCTCCATCGCGAGCGATCACCAGAAGACGATGGCCGTCCATCTCGGCCCGGGGAACGGTCTTACCTTCCACCGGCAGCTTCACCACGGCGACGCCGCCGGGGATGGGCTCATCCACGGGGAAGGGGTCAGCTGCGATGGATGCAGAAGACAGGAAGGCGAGGAGTGCGACCAGGAGCCTCATTTCTCGTCTCCGGCCTCTACGCCCTTCACCTCGGCTGTGAGCGTCCCGTCGGACAGACGTGTGCGGATGGACTGACCGGGGCGAGCCGCGGCGGCGTGGCTGATGACGGCTCCATTGGCCGCGTCGCTCACGATGGCGTAGCCGCGCCTGAGGGTCGCGAGCGGGCTCACCGCGTCCAGCGCGCGCATGGCGAGCGCCAGGCGCCCACCCAGCGCCTGCAGCCGGTTGTGGGCTGCAGCGTCGAGGCGATGCAGGAGATAGCTGAGTTGTTCTGACGCTGCATGGAGGCGCTCCCGCGGGCTGCGGGCCGCGAGCCGTACCGCAAGGCCGGCCAGCCGCATTTGCCGCTCGGCGAGGCTCGCGGTGAACCTCCGGGCCAGTCGCGCCTGCAGTTCATCCAGGCGCTGATAGCGGTCCCGTAGCACCCGCCCCGGATGCAGTTGCCGGAGTCGCTCCACGCACCAATCGAGACGCTCGCCGAAGGCGCCGATCAGGCGTGCCTGGCCCAGCGCGAGCCGTTGTCCCTGTTGCACGAGGGTGCGTCGCCAGGCGTCCATGTCGGGCGTCACGAGTTCAGCGGCGCCGCTGGGCGTGGGGGCCCGGAGGTCCGCTGCGAAGTCCGCTATCGTGAAATCGATCTCATGCCCCACGCCGCTCACGACCGGGATGGCGGATGCGCGGATGGCACGGGCGACCCCTTCCTCATTGAAGGCCCAGAGGTCCTCGAGGGAGCCGCCGCCGCGGGCAAGGATCAGCACGTCGCATTCGCCGCGGGTGGATGCGGCACGGAGCATGGCGGCGATCTTCCCGCCGGCGCCCTCGCCCTGGACCGGCACGGGGTAGAGGATCACCCGCGCGAGGGGGCAACGGCGGCGGATCACGCTGAGGATGTCGCGCAATGCCGCGCCGCTCTGCGAGGTGATGACACCGATGGTCCGCGGTGCGGTGGGCAGCGGACGTTTCAGTGCGGCATCGAAGAGACCCTCGGCCGCGAGCCTCTTCTTGAGTTCTTCGAAGGCGCGTTGCAGTGCACCGGAACCCGCTTCCTCCATGTGCTCGACGATGAGCTGGAAATCGCCGCGCGGCTCATACAGGCCCACCCGCGCGCGCAACAAGACATGCATGCCATCCGCCGGCTTGAAGCGCAGCAGCGTGGCGCGGTTGCGGAACAGGGCGCAACGCACCTGGGCTTGGGGATCCTTGAGTGAGAAGTACAGGTGGCCTGAGGTGGGCCGGGAGAGGTTGGAGAGCTCGCCTTCGATCCAGAGCAGGGTGTAGCTCCCTTCCAGGAGCGTACGCACCGAGCGGTTCAGCTCGGATACGGTAAACACCTGCCGCACGGGCGCCGGGAGCGGGTTTTCGGGGCTTTCGGGCACGCGCCATGATAACGGTCGCCGGGCCTGTCATGAAAGCGAGTGGCGGGGAGTTTTACCCGGACGGGGAGAAAAGTTTATAATCCCAAGATTTACCACGCCGCCGGCCGGAGACCGCATGCGCATCCTCCAGGAAGCCCTCACTTTCGACGACGTGCTGTTGGTGCCCGCCTACACGGACGTGCTGCCGCGGGACGTGAGCCTTGCCACCCGCCTGACACGCAGCATCACCCTCAACATCCCGCTCGTATCCGCTGCCATGGACACGGTGACCGAATCCCGGCTCGCCATCGCCCTCGCCCAGGAAGGCGGTATCGGCATCATCCACAAGAACATGACGCCCGAGGAGCAGGCGCTGCAGGTGCGCGCCGTGAAGAAGTTCGAGAGCGGCGTCATCAAGGATCCGATCAGCGTGTCGCCCGAGACCACGGTGGGGGATGTCTTGAAACTGACCCGCGCCCACGCCATCTCCGGGGTGCCGGTGGTGCAGGGTCAGCAGCTGCTCGGCATCGTCACCAGCCGCGACCTGCGCTTCGAGAGCCACTACGATCAGCCCGTGTCGAAGATCATGACCGGCAAGGACCGCTTGGTCACTGTGAAGGAGGGGGCTGACAAGGACGAGGTGCTGAAACGCCTGCACAAGCACCGCATCGAGAAGGTGCTGGTGGTGGACGATAAGTTCCAGTTGCGTGGGATGATCACCGTCAAGGATATCCAGAAAGCCAAGGATTACCCCAATGCCTGCAAGGACGAGCACGGCCGCCTGCGGGTGGGCGCGGCAGTGGGCACGAACCCCGAGACCGACGAGCGGGTCGCCGCCCTGGTGGAGGCCGGCGTGGACGTGATCGTGGTGGACACCTCACACGGCCACAGCAAGGGCGTGCTCGACCGGGTGCGCCGCATCAAGAAACAATATCCCGACCTGCAGGTGGTGGGCGGCAACATCGTCACCGCCGAGGCGGCCAAAGCGCTGGTGGACGCGGGCGCCGACGGCGTCAAGGTCGGCATCGGTCCCGGGTCCATCTGCACCACGCGTATCGTCGCGGGCGTCGGTGTGCCACAGATCTCCGCCGTGGCCACCGTGGCCGAGGCACTCGCCAAGAACGGCGTGCCGCTCATCGCCGACGGCGGCATCCGTTATTCGGGCGACGTGGCGAAGGCCATCGCCGCGGGGGCTTACTCGGTGATGATCGGCGGGCTGTTCGCCGGAACCGAGGAGGCGCCGGGGGAGGTGGAGCTCTACCAGGGCCGTTCCTACAAATCCTATCGCGGCATGGGCTCCTTGGGCGCCATGTCCCAGAAGCAGGGCTCCGCCGACCGTTATTTCCAGGACCCCACCGAGGAGATCGAGAAACTCGTGCCGGAGGGCATCGAGGGGCGCGTGCCCTACAAGGGTTCGCTGGTGGCGATCGTGCACCAGCTCATGGGCGGACTCCGCTCCAGCATGGGTTATACCGGTTCCAAGGACGTCGAGACCATGCGTACCCGGCCGCAGTTCGTGCGCATCACGGGGGCGGGCATGCGCGAGAGCCATGTGCACGATGTGACCATCACCAAAGAAGCACCCAACTACCGCTCCGAGTGAGCATCCACGAAGGCCGCTCTGCGGCCTTCTCGCTATCTGGAGGCAGGAAACACGATGAGCCAACGCGATATCCACGCCGAGCGGATCCTGATCATCGACTTCGGTTCTCAATGGACCCAGCTCATCGCGCGCCGGGTGCGGGAGATCGGCGTGTATTGCGAGGTCAGGACGCCGGACCTGGAAGCCGCGGCGCTCAAGAGTTTCGGCCCGCGTGGCGTGATCCTCTCCGGCGGCCCCGAGTCGGTGGTGGGCGACGCCACGCCCAAGACCCCGCGGGCGGTGTTCGAACTCGGCGTGCCGGTGCTCGGCATCTGCTACGGCATGCAGGACATGGCCGCCCAGCTCGGGGGCAAGGTGCTGCCGGGCACCCACAGTGAGTTCGGCGTGGAGCGCATGACCTTGACCGCC
>DATIEQ010000130.1:0-3322 GCA_035455665.1 Gammaproteobacteria bacterium
TCCTCGTGCAGGCGGTTCACGAGGTTCAGCTCCGTGCCCACCAGCCAGCGGGTGTTAGGTTCCGCGGCATGCACCGTCGTCAATATGTATTCGGTCGAACCCACATAATCTGACTTGAGGCACACCTCGTAGGCGCATTCCGGGTGGCAGATGACCTTGGCGTCCGGGTATCTCATCTTGAAGCGGTCGATGTGCTCGGGCCGGAACATCTGGTGCACCGAGCAATGGCCGTTCCACAGGAGCACCTTCGCCTTGCGGATCTGCTCCGGCGTCAGCCCGCCCATGGGCCGGTTGAAGTCCCACACCGCCATCTCGTCCAGGGACAGCCCGAGCTTGTGGCCGCTCCAGCGGCCGAGGTGCTGGTCCGGGAAGAACAGCACCTTCTCCCGCTGTTTGAAGGCCCATTCCAGGATGCCCTTGGCGTTGGTACTGGTACAGACGATCCCGCCGTGACGGCCGCAGAAAGCCTTGAGATCGGCAGCAGAGTTTATATAGGTGATGGGCGTGATGGCCGCGTCCGGGTCGAGGACGGTGGCGAGCTCGGCCCAGGCGGTCTCCACCTTGGCGAGGTTCGCCATGTCGGCCATGGAGCAGCCGGCGGCGAGGTCCGGGAGGATCACTTTCTGCTCCGGGCGGGTGAGGATGTCCGCCACCTCCGCCATGAAATGCACGCCGCAGAACACGATGTATTCCGCGTCGCACTCGGAGGCGAGCCGCGCGAGCCGCAAGGAGTCGCCGGTCTTGTCCGCGTGGCGGTAGACCTCTTCCCGCTGGTAATGGTGACCCAGGATCACGGCGCGCGCGCCGAGCTTGGCCTTGGCGGCGCGGATGCGCGCATCGCAGGCCTCGTCGTCGAGGGCGGTGTAGAGATCCAGTGCCAGGGCCGGGACGGCCATGCATCAAGCTCCGTGATCCAGGTGACCCATCATTTTACTCCCCTGCGGAAACCGGCGAGACCAACGCCAAGATGGCATCGCGATCCGTGGTCGAGGAGGCCTGTGCCGCCGCCGCGTCGCGCGGCAGCCAGCGGTATTCCACATGTTCGCTGGGAGCGAGGGAGATCTCCACCGTCTCGGGCAGGAGCAGGCCGAAGACGTATTCGGTGTTCTCCTGCACCGAGGGCGCGAACTTGTCGCGCCAGGTGGGATGGATGGGATAGCGGTTGGTGATGCCCGTATCGCCGAGACCCTCGTCCGCCGGCAGTCCCGTCTCCTCGCGTACTTCGCGCAGGGCGGCCTTCAAGGGCGTCTCGTCCTCCAGCAGTGAACCGGTCACGGATTGCCAATAGCCTTCCGGCTTGCGGCGGCGCAGCTGCAGCACCTGCCCGTCCAAGGTATGGATGACGACCAGCACCGATTCCGGCCGCTTGAACATCAAAAGCTGCTGCGCTCGGCATGACTTCGTTGCGCTTCGGTCTCGCAATCCTCACGTACTGTATGAGTACGCTCCGGTTGCTCGCCTCGCGCGCCTCGTCCTGCCTTCGCTCGCGACGCTTTTGAAACAGTCTTGGCCATGGAGGCCGTCATTCCTTGCACCCGGTCTTAAGAGGCCTTCGGTTCCTGAGGTGGCAGCCGCAGACGGATATGAAGCTCCTTGAGCTGCTCCTCGCTCGCCACGCCCGGCGCATCCGTGAGCGGGCACCAGGCGGTCTGGGTCTTGGGGAAGGCGATGACTTCGCGGATGTTCGGCGCGCCGGTCATGAGCATCACGAGCCGGTCCATGCCGAAGGCGATGCCGCCGTGGGGGGGGCAGCCGGACTTGAGCGCATCCAGCAGGAAGCCGAACTTCTGCCGCGCGTCCTCGTCGCTGATGCCGAGCATGCGGAACACCGCCGCCTGCATGTCCTGGTTGTGGATACGGATGGAACCGCCGCCGAGCTCGGTGCCGTTCAGCACCATGTCGTAGGCACGGGAGCGGATGCCGCCGGGATCCTTCTCCAGTTCCGCCACCGCGTCGACGCGGGGCGCGGTGAACGGGTGGTGCAGGAACACCCAGCGCTTGTCCTTCTCGTCCCACTCGAAGGCCGGGAACTCCACCACCCACAGGGGCGCCCAGCCCTGCTTCACCAGACCGCGGTCGTGGCCGAGCTTCAGGCGCAGCGCGCCCAGCGAATCCGCCACCACCCGCGCCTTGTCGGCGCCGAAGAAGATGAGGTCGCCACTCTCGGCGCCGGTGCGTTTCAGGATGCCGGCTACCGCCTCGTCGGACAGGAACTTGACGATGGGCGACTGCAGGCCCTCCTTGCCCTTGGCGGCGTCGTTCACCTTTATATAGGCGAGGCCCTTGGCGCCGTAGCGCGCCACGTACTCGGTGCAGGCGTCGATCTCGCTGCGCGGCATCTCGCCGCCCTTGGGGCAACGCAGGGCGGCGACGCGGCCGTCCTTGTCGTTCGCGGGGCCCGCGAACACCTTGAAGTCGCAGGTCTTGACCAAGTCCGCCACGTCCACGAGTTCCAGCGGGATGCGCAGGTCCGGCTTGTCGGAGCCGTAGCGCCGCATGGCCTCGTCGTAGGACAGGCGCGGGAAGGGGTCCGGCAGATCCACCCCGAGCACGCTCTTGAAGGTGTGGCGGATCATGCCTTCCATGATGTCCGTGACCTCGGCTTCGTTCAGGAACGAGGTCTCCACGTCCAGCTGGGTGAACTCCGGCTGGCGGTCGGCGCGCAGGTCCTCGTCGCGGAAGCAGCGCGCCACCTGGTAGTAGCGGTCGAAGCCCGACATCATGAACAGCTGCTTGAAGATCTGCGGCGACTGGGGCAGCGCGAAGAAGCGGCCCGGGTGGGTGCGGCTCGGCACCAGGTAGTCGCGGGCGCCTTCCGGCGTCGGCTTGGTCAGGATCGGCGTCTCTAGGTCGATGAAGCCGTGCTCATCGAGATAGCTGCGCAGGGTGCTGACGATCCTGTGGCGCAGGCGCAGGCGCTGCTGCATCACCGGGCGGCGCAGGTCCACATAACGGAACTGCAGGCGGCGCTCCTCGTTGATGTCATCCTCATCCAGCATGAAGGGCGGCGTCTCAGCCTTGTTGAGCAGCTGCATCTCCAACGCCAAGAGCTCCACCTTGCCGCTCGGCAGGTTGGCGTTCTCGGTGCCGGCCGGACGCTTGCGCACCTTGCCCTTCACGCTCACCACGTACTCGCTGCGCAGGTGTTCGGCATCCACGAACAAGGCGGCGCGATCCGGGTCGAACACCACCTGCACCAGGCCCTCGCGGTCGCGCAGGTCCACGAAGATCACCCCGCCGTGGTCGCGGCGCCTGTGCACCCAACCGGCGAGCTGGACTTCTTTGTCCAGCAGGGATTCGTTGACCTGACCGCAATAGTGAC
>DATIEQ010000131.1:0-4095 GCA_035455665.1 Gammaproteobacteria bacterium
CAGGATGGATGCGGTAGTTCGAAGGCAAACGGTTCCACGCCGCCACATCGTGATAGTCGAGACCGTAGCTCCAACAGATGGAGTACAGCGTGTCACCCGGCTTCACCACGTAGGCGCCCGGTGCCGGTTCCAGTGCCGCGCCTTCCTGCTGCGGCGTCCACTGCAGCGCTCCCGCGCAGCCTGCGAACGCGAGGACGACGGTCAATGCCGCTATCCGCGTCACTCCTTGCCTCCGAGCAGGGGCACGAAGCTCACCCGGTCGAGGGGTTCCCGATCGCAGCGCTGCGCGTCACGCCGGGTGATGAGCAGCAGTTGCTGGTCGCCGCCCGGACCTACGGGGATTACCATGCGCCCACCCACCGCCAACTGCTCCAGGAGGGCTGCAGGCACGTCCTCCGGTGCCGCAGTGACCATGATGCCGTCGAAGGGCCCCTGCTCCGGCCAGCCCCAGCCCCCGTCCGCGTGCCGGAAACGCACGTTGCGAATCTCGATCTCTTTCAAGGTCACCCGCGCCCGCTGCGACAGGGCGGAGATGCGCTCCACGGTGTATACCTCTTTCGCGAGAGCCGCGAGGATCGCCGTCTGGTAGCCGCAGCCTGTGCCCACCTCCAGCACCTTCTGTAAGGGTCCACCGGCTATGAGTGCCTCGGTCATGCGCGCCACGATGTAAGGCTGGGAGATGGTCTGGCCGAGGCCGATGGGGAGTGCCGTGTCTTCGTAGGCGCGGGTGCCGAGCGCCTCATCCACGAACAGGTGCCGGGGCGTCGAACGGATGAGGTTGAGCACCGTGGCGTCACGGATGCCCTGTTCCTTGAGGCGGGCCACCAGCCGGTCGCGGGTGCGGGCCGAGGTCATGCCGATGCCGCGCGGGTGAGCCGGGCTCATGAGAGGGAGATGCCCTCCACCCAACGGGACAGGTTCTCGATGGCGCCGTGCCGCGTGAGATCGATCTGGATCGGCGTCACCGACACGTAGCCGCGTTTGACGGCGTTGAAATCCGTCCCCGGCCCCGCATCCTGCTCCGGGCCCGGCGGCCCGATCCAGTAGATGGGGCGCCCCCGCGGGTCATTGGCCTTCAGGGCGGGCTCGGAACGGTGACGGTAACCGAGGCGAGTCGCCTCCACCCCTTTGAGGCCTTCCCAGGGAAGGTCGGGTACGTTCACGTTGAGGATGGTGTCCGCCGGCAGGGGGTGGGAGACGAGCCGCTTGACCAGCCCGCAGGCGAAACGGGCGGCGGAAGAATAGTGACGCGGCACTTCGACGGACACGAGCGACACTGCCACGGCGGGGAACCCCAGGAAGCGCCCCTCCATGGCGGCGGCCACGGTGCCGGAATAGATGACGTCGTCCCCCAGGTTGGCGCCGGAATTGATGCCGGAGATGACCATGTCGGGGGCCTCGTCCAGGAGGCCCGTGATGGCGAGATGCACGCAATCGGTAGGCGTGCCATCCACGGCCACCACCCCTGGCTCGTCCTGGCGCAGTCGGATGGGCGCGTCCAGGGTGAGGGAGTTGCTGGCACCGCTACGGTCCCGGTCCGGCGCCACCACCGTCACCGCCGCGAAGCTGCGCAAGGCTTCCGCCAGGCAGCGCAGGCCTTCGGCGCGGTAACCATCGTCGTTGCTCAGCAGAATCCGCACTGGAATCCCCACATAATATGTCTAGGATACTTGAAAACCCTGGCTCACCCTATGAAGCGCAAGCACACCATCAGCGACGAAGAGCGGCGCTTGTTCCGCGAGACGGTGGCGGGTGCGAAGCCCCTCAAGGTCAAGAAGAAGCCGCTCCCGCGCCGGCCCAAACCGCTGCCCCACGCGCGTTTCTCGGATGCCGAGAAGCGCGCAGTCCTGGAGGAGAGCCTGAAGTTCGACTTCCAGGACCCGGATGCCTTCACCGGCGAGGAACTCTGGTACGCCCGCGCCGGCGTACAACACGCGCTCATGCGCAAGCTGCGCCGCGGCCAATTCAGTGCGCGAGCGGAACTGGACCTGCACGGCCTGCGCAGCGAGGACGCACGGCACGCCGTGGCGGAGTTCCTCTACGATGCTCGGGCGCAGAACCACCGTTGCGTGCGCATCGTCCACGGCAAGGGACTGGGCTCGGGCCCCAAGGGACCCGTCATCAAGCAGAAGCTGGGGAACTGGCTACGTCAGCACAAGGACGTGCTCGCCTTCTGCTCCGCCCGCCCGGCGGACGGCGGCTCGGGCGCACTCTACGTCCTGCTCGGCAAGCGCTGAACGCTATCTCTTCTTCGCCGCGAGCTTTTCGACCAGCGCCCTTAGCACTGACTGCGATTCGGCGCTGAACCAGACACGGGTCATCTCCTCACCGGTGACCGGTCCCAGGGTGTCGAACAACGTCTTGAAGTCCGCGCGCAGCGCATTGCGCGTCTCCTGCATAGCCAAGGACGGAAGAGCGATGACCCCGCGGCACCAGGCAAGCGCCGCCGGGATCACGTCCTCCGGCGTCACCACCCGGTCCACCAAGCCTACCTGGAGCGCTTCGTCAGGAGAGACCAGCAGCCCATGCACCGCCAGGTGCTCCGCCTCACGCTCGCCTACCAGCCGCACCAGGGCCGCCAGTATCACTCGCGGCACTGGTAGTCCCACCTGCACCTCGTTGAGGCCGATCTTGAACTTGCCCTGGGCTGCGATCCTGACGTCGCAAAAGAGCGCCAGCACCGCGCCACCCGCAGGGCTGTGGCCGGTGATGGCTGCAGCGATGGGTACCGGTGAAACCGCGATGCTCTGCAGCAGCCTGAAGAAATCCTGCCAGAAGTGGCCCATGGCCGCCCGATCGAGGCGCAAGAGCTCCGGCACGTCCAAGCCGCCGCTGTACATGCCGGGCATGCCCGAAAGCACGATGGCGCGGGCGCCCGCCTCGGGCGCGGCCTCGACGGCGATCCGCAGCTCCCTGACCAGGCCGGGATTGAGCGCATTCGCCGGGGCGCGCTCCAGCTTGATCTCCAGTATGGCGCCGTGTTCAATTTTCTTGAGCATCGCCGTCATCTCCCGATTCCTCGGAGTTCACCATTTCACGCAGCACGGTCGTAGCATAGGCGCCGGCAGGCAGATAGAACCCAAGAACTAGAGTATGGACGTCGGGCTGTTCCCAAGCCAGTTCCCGCAGCGGCAGCCTGAGAGACCGACGTGCTGCGTCCACGCCCGCCTGGATGAGACCCTCTGCGAGCGCGGCATGTTCCCGGGCCATCTGCTCTTCCAAGACTCGCGCGTCTCCCTGGCTGATGAGTTCGCCGCGGCCCCAGAGCGGCCCGGTAGGGTGCACGTCGCCGCTCGCGAGACGGCCCGGCAAGGCTTCATCCGAAGCCTCGCTGCGGAACACGCTGCGGCTCCCGTCGAGCATCAGTACCTCGCCTGGCAGGAGTTTATCCCAGTCATCACGACGTACCCGCTCTGCCAGGAGCGCGTTGAATATCACGCTGCGGGCGGTAGACAACAGCAGGCCGCGCAGCTTGCGATCATGGATGCGCCGCCGGCCGGCGAGCATCTCCTCAGCCTTCGCGATGTTGTTGGCACCGCGCCCGAAACGTTGCAAGCCGAAGTAGTTCGGCACCCCGCGCCGTGCGATGACCTCGAGTCTAGGCGCTAGCGATTCCGCCGGATGGCTGAGCTCCCGCAATACGAGACGGAAGCGGTTGCCCTTGAGCACGCCGATCTTGAGCTTGCGCCGGTGGCGCGCCGCCGAGAGCACGCGCACGCCGTCGAGGGAGAGCGCGTTCCAGTCCGGATCGGCTTTATTGCCGAGCGGCAGGGTGAAGTGCTGGACCGTGACCGCGTCGCGGTCCTTGAGACCTGCATAGCCCACGTCGCGGGGCGGCACGCCGGCGAACTGCGCCAAACGATCCGCTACCCAGCGGGTGTTGGCGCCGCGCTTCTCCACCTGCAGCAGGACGTGGGGGCCATCGCCGTCGGCGCCGAAGCCCAACACCTCCTCCACCCGGAAGTCCTCGGGCGCGGCGCGCACGCGGGCGGATGCCTCCACCGGGCCGTGGGCACGCGGCCAGTCCGGCAGCATACTCAGGGGGTTATAAGCCATGCTGCGGTGCAGGGACGCACCGCGCGCGAATCAAGCACG
>DATIEQ010000132.1:0-8349 GCA_035455665.1 Gammaproteobacteria bacterium
CGATGGGGCCTTCGAGCACGATGTCGAGTGCCGAGGCGATGCGTCCCGGCTTGCCGAAATCCTTCTCCCAGGGTTGCACGAAACCGGGGATCCTGAGGTTCGAGACAGAGAAACCCGTAAGGCCCGCCTTGGGCTTGGCACCGATCCCGGTGGCGCCCTCGTCTCGGATCTCGCCGCCGGCGCCCGTGGCCGCGCCCGCGAAGGGTGCGATGGCGGTCGGATGATTGTGGGTCTCCACCTTCATGAGGATGTGGATGTCCTCCTGGTGGTAGGCGTACTCGTCATCGCCTGGGCGCGGGAAGAAACGCGCACCGCGGCTGCCTTCGATCACCGAGGCGTTGTCCTTGTAGGCCGAGAGCACGCCCTTGGGGTTGTGGGCGTGGGTGGCGCGGATCAGGTCGAACAGCGAGCCGGGCTGCTTCTGCCCATCGATGATCCAATCGCCGCGGAAGATCTTGTGGCGGCAGTGCTCGGAGTTCGCCTGGGCGAACATCATGAGCTCCATGTCGCTGGGGTTGCGCCCGAGCGTGCGGAAGTTCTCCACCAAGTAATCAATCTCGTCGTCCGACAGGGCAAAACCGTATTCTCGGTCCGCCTTCACGAGTGCTTCGCGCCCTCCGGTAAGGAGGTCGACGTGGCGCAGCGGCGCCGGCGCCGCCTGGGTGAAGAGCCGGGAAGCTTGCTCCGCATCTTGCAGCACCGACTGGGTCATCCGGTCATGCAGCGGAGCCGAGAGCTTGGTGAGAACCTCGCCGGCGGGGATGCCCGCGCGTCTGCGCAGATAGAAAGCGCTGCCCCGCTCGATACGCCGGACCTTCTTGAGGCCGCAGTTGTGGGCGATGTCGGTAGCCTTGCTGGCCCAGGGTGAGACCGTGCCGATCCGCGGCACCACCAGGATCAGGCTGCCCGTGGGCGTTGCACCCGGCGCGCCGTTGAGCAGCAGCTTCTCCAGCAACCCCCGGTCGGCGCTCCCCAGCTCGCCGTCCACGTCGACGAAATACAGGAATTGGCTGTCGAGCCCCGAGAGGTCGGGGTCGATCTGGCGCAGGTTCTCGAGCAGTTTCCGGATGCGGAAGGAAGAGAGGGCCGGTCCACCGCGGAACTGGAGCATTTCACGGTCCTGGGACGGTTGCGGAGCGGTATTTTACAGTAACCACCCCGCCTGCTCCAGTTCAGCTGATTTCCCGCCAATCCAGCCCGGAATCCTGCGCGGCGATCTGTATCCAGTCTGGATCGCAATCCACCGCTTCAGCGAGCGCGTTGCGGGCGAGCTCGGGTGTGTTGTTCTTCTCGGAGAGGTGCGCCGCCACAAGGTGCTGCAGCCACTGCGTATCCAGGCCGCGGAGCAGCTCCCCCGCCTGGTCGTTGCTCAAGTGGCCCAAAGGCCCGCCCACCCTGGCCTTCAGCGACGGCGGGTAGGGGCCGTTCTCCAGCATGTCCCGGTCGTGGTTGCATTCCAGCAGCAACGCACCGCAGCCGCTGTACATGCGGCGGATGTACGGCGTAAGGCTGCCTACGTCTGTCAACAAGCCGAAGCGGTGCGCTCCGGCGTCGAACAAGAACTGCACCGGTTCGCGCGCATCATGCGGGACAGTCACCGGGATTATCTTGAGGTCGCCGATCTCGAAAGCCTCGTGGCTGTCGAAAGGTTCTGCCGCCTCGAATCCGAGCTTGAGGCAGGCAGCGCGGGTGCCGCCGGTGCAGCGCACGGCAATGCCATGACGTGCCGCGAAGCGCCCTACGCCCGACGCATGGTCGCTGTGCTCGTGAGTGACCAGGATGGCGGCGAGTTCGCCGGGCGTGACGCCGAGGCGCCCGAGGCGCGCCTCCGTCTCGCTGATGGAGAAACCGCAGTCCACCATGACGGTGGTACGGCCCGCCTGCACCAGGGTGGCGTTGCCGCGGCTGCCGCTGCCGAGGGAGGCGAAGCGCACCCTCAGCGGGTCTCCGCGTTTGCGCCGCTCACTTCTTGGGCCCGGGCTGGTACACGGGTATGGGGAACGGTGTCACGTTGCTGCCGCCGTCCAAGGCGATGATCTTGGCAGTGCCTTCCCGAGCCACCTCATCGATACGCACCACGGCATGCAGAGGGATGTAGGTGCGTTTGACGCCGGCGAACTCGTCCTTGAGCTTCTCTTCGCCCGGGTCGAGCACCACGCCGCCCCGCTCGCCGAACACGAGCTGCTCGATCTCGATGAAGCCCCACAAGCCTTCCTGACTCACCTTGCGGGCATAGACCTCGTAGATCTTCCCCTGGTTCATGAAGATGACTTTGTAGATGTGGCGCGGGGACATGTGTGACGGGTACCTGATGGATTGGCGGAGAGGGTGGGATTCGAACCCACGTGGGGCGTTTAGCCCCCAACCGATTTCGAGTCGGTGCCGTTGTGACCGCTTCGGTACCTCTCCTAGGGGGCGGCTATTTTAGCCTATGGCGATAAGCCCACCTAGCCTCTTTCAACGCCGCCGGCCGAAAAAACCCTTCAGCAACACGCTGCACTCCTCCGCCAACACGCCACCCGTGACGTCCAAACGGTGATTGAGCGCCTCCGCCTGCACGAGGTTGAACACCGAGCCTGTGGCACCGGCCTTCGGGTCGGCGGCGCCGTACACCAGGCGCCGCACCCGGGCGTGCACCAGCGCGCCGGCGCACATGGCGCAGGGTTCGAGCGTCACGTAGAGGGTCGTGTCCGTCAGGCGGTAGTTCCCGACAAATTGCGCCGCCTCTCTGAGAGCGACGATCTCTGCGTGGGCGCTCGGGTCTTTGGCTGCGATGGGGTGATTGTGGCCGCGACCGATCACGCGGTCGCCCTTCACCAGCACCGCCCCCACCGGGACCTCACCCTCGGATTCGGCCCAGCGCGCGAGTTCCAGCGCCGCGCGCATCCATTGTTCATCCATCTCGTCCATGGGCTCAGGACCTGTCTGCATTGAGCTACGTGGGATTTGCCGCAATATCATAGACCACATGCGAGTCTTCTATAATGCATACGTGGCTGTAGGGTCCGCCCGTAGCGCCCTACCGCCTCTCGCGCTCGGCATCGAGTACGTGCGGAATCGTCTCCCGTAGCGCAGATCCGGGGTATGTGCATGCAGTTGCTGGAGCGTGACTCGTTTGCTGGGGTGCTCGACTCCACTCTCAGCCGCATCGCACGCGGAGCCGGCCACGTGGTGCTGATCTCGGGTGAAGCGGGCATCGGCAAGACCTCCGTGATCCGGCATTTCACGGCCGCGCATGAGAAGACTGCATGCATACTGTGGGGCGGCTGTGAAGCGCTTTTCACGCCGCATCCGCTGGCGCCGCTGCACGACATCGCGCGCCAGATCGGCGGGGATTTCCCGGCCGCGATCTCATCGGCACCGAGCCGCCATGAAGTCTTCAATGCGACGCTTGACAGGTTCGCGCGCCTGCCCGTGCCGACGGTAGCGATCATCGAAGATGTGCATTGGGCGGATGAAGCGACGCTCGACCTGATCAAGTTCCTCGGGCGGCGCTTGGATCGCCTCGGGGTGATGTTCGTGGTCAGCTATCGCGATGACGAAGTGAACGAGAAGCACCCTCTACGCTCGGTCATCGGCGATCTGCCCCTGGCATCGGCCACCCGCCTTCAGCTCCCGCCCTTGAGCGAGACGGCGGTCGGACAGTTGGCCCAAGCGGCCGGCAGATCCTCGGGCAGCCTGTACGCAGCGACGGGGGGCAATCCGTTCTTCGTAACCGAGGTTCTGGCGACTGCGGAGAGCAAAGTCCCCTCCACCGTCAGCGATGCCGTGATCGCACGCATTGCCAGGCTCTCCGATGCTGCCCGCAGAGTCGCGCACCTGGTCTCCATCGTGCCGGGCAGGGCCGAACGCTGGCTTCTGGACCGGACCATCGCCCCCAGTCCCGATGCCGTGCAGGAATGCCAGAACGCGGGGATGATCGCTTACCCCGATTATTCGCTTGGCTTCCGCCATGAGCTCGCCCGGCGTGCGGTCGAGGACAGCATCTCCCCCGCCGCACGCCAGGACCTCAACGCATCGGTCCTTGCTGAGTTACTGCGCCATGGCGAGGATAAGATCGCGATCGGACGCTTGGTGCACCATGCCGACCACGCCGGCGATAGCCGGGCGGTACTCAGCTTCGCGCCTGTCGCCGCGGAGCGTGCTGCGGCCGTCGGCGCGCACCGGGAAGCGGCCGTGTACCTGCGTACCGCTCTCCGTCACGGCGCTTCTCTTTCCGATGTGGCGCGGGCCCGCCTGCTGGCGAAGTTGTCCTATGAATGTTACTTGACGAACCAACTACCTGAATCCATCGCGATGCGCACGGCATCGCTGGCCCTGTGGCGCTCGATGGGCTCCCGCCTCGAGGAGGGTGATAGTTTGCGTTGGCTCTCGCGCCTCGCTTGGTTCAACGGCCAAACAGCCCCCGCTGGAGCGTACGCCGTCGAAGCCGTGGATGTCTTGGAAGCGCTCCCGCATGGACGGGAGCTGGCCATGGCGTACAGCAATCGCGCGCAACTGCATATGCTCGCGGATGATGTGGCGCCTGCGTTGGCATGGGGACAAAAAGCCCTCGATCTCGCCACCACCCTCCATGAGACGGAGACCCGGATCCACGCGCTCATCAACATCGGAACCGCCAAACTCATCGGTCGGGACCCATCGGGGCGCCAGGACCTTGAGTTGGCACTGCAAATGGCATTGGAACATGGGTTCGAGGAGCACGCTGCGCGCGCATATACCAACCTCTCCACCAGCCTGATACGCAGCCTCGAATTCTCTTCTGCCGCGAGATATCTCAAGGCCGGGATCACGCATTGCGAGGAGCGTGACCTCGACTCCATGATGCGCTACCTGATGGCGCACCGCGCCGAGAGCTCCCTCGCTTTAGGTCAATGGAACGAGGCTTCCTCGGATGCGGATTTGATCGTCCGGCATGCCGGAGTCGCGCCTATCACAAAGATTCCCGCGCTTGTCGTCCTGGGCCGTCTGAGGGCACGGCGGGGCGACCCGGACATGGAATCTCCTCTTGCAGAGGCTCATGAACTCGCCGTGCCCACCAACGAGATGCAAAGATTGGGCCCTGTCTTGGCGGCGCAAGCGGAAGCGGCATGGCTGCATGGCACGGGCACGAAGAGTCTCCTGATGGAGCTCACGCAGGTTTACGAGATCGGCCTTAAGGGCACGGATGTCTGGATACGCAGTGAACTCGCGTACTGGCTTTGGCGACATGGCCGCCTGCCTGCAACGCAGTCGGGTTTCCCCAATCCTTACACGTTACAGATCACGGGAGATTGGAAAGCCGCCGCCGCTGCTTGGGAAAAGATCGGCTGCCCCTATGAGCAGGCATCCGCCCTGGCGGATGGCGACGATGAAAGCGTGTTACGCGCCGCCTTGGAGATATTCGAGCGACTGGGGGCCGCTCCCATGGCGGCCGTGGTGCGCCGCAAGCTCAGGGCGCGTGGTGTCCGCCGGATACCGCGCGGGGCGCAAGAGCGCACGCGTCAGAACCCCTGCGGTATGACCAATCGCGAGATGAAGGTGCTGGAACTCCTGGTCGCGGGCCAGCGCAATGCGGAGATAGCGCGCCGCCTGTTCGTCTCCGAGAAGACCGTGGGCCACCACGTCTCCTCGGTGCTCGCCAAGCTCGGGGTGCGCTCTCGCGGCGAGGCGGCTGCGGCTGCCATGAAATTGGGCCTGTACGATCCGAAAGCCGGCCCTCCATCCATCAATAAATAGGGAAAATGACCGATGCTGGTGCGCCTTGCGCCGGTTACGGTGCGTGCATCGAAACGGCACGACCGCGCCATGTCAGGAGATTGCCCATGCCCCGGTACCTCGTGGAACGCGATTTCCCCACGGGATTGCACATCCCAGCGGACGCTGAAGGCACCAAGGTTTGCCGCTTGCTGGTGGACGTCAATTCCATCGACGGAGTGACCTGGGTGCATTCCTACGTGAGCATCAACAAGTTGAAGAGCTTTGACATCTATGACGCGCCGACCCCGGAGGCCATCCGGCGGGTCGCCACCCGGAACAGGCTGCCCGTGCGCCAGATTACGCAGGTGCAGGTCCTGGACCCCTATTTCTACAGCGGTTAGAGGCCTTCCCGGATTAAATAGGGATAATTCCCGATGCCAGGGGGAGTGAGCGCGCCTACCCTGCACGCTGCTGGCATGAGCCGACAACGGCTAGCAGGGGGATAGCCCATGCCCCGTTACATGGTAGAGCACAACTTCTCCCTTTCGCCTTACGTCCCACCCCATGAAGACGGGGCGAAGGTGTCCCGTACCGCGGTAGGCGGGAACGCGACCGAGGGGGTGATTTGGGTGGGTTCCTACGTCAGCGTCGATTACACCAAGACCATCTGCATCTATATAGCGCCGACCATTGATGCGATACGGCGATTCGCAGCCAGGAATAACCTGCCTGTGGACGAGATCACTGAACTCCGCGTAATAGAGCCTTTCACATATCGCTAGATGCCGGCCGGCCCAACGCGATGGGAATAAATTAGGGGATATTCCCCATGCCAAAGGGAGAGGCAGCCGCTAGTCTCAAAGTCGTCGGGATGCCCGATGAGACCCTGCCAAGGAGACGCCCATGCCCCGTTATGTGGTGGAACACGATCTCGACTCGGCGCTCGACACCGCTGGTGGCGAAGACGGAACGGAGACTCAGTCCACCGCCGCCCCCAGCAATACCAACTGCGGCGTGGTGTGGATGAATTCCTACATCAGCCCCGACAATCGTAAGACGCTGTGCATCTATGATGCGCCGACACCGGATGCCATCCGCCGATTCGCGGACAAGAACAACCTGCCCGTGAGCCAGATCATGGAAGTCACGGTGCTTGATCTGCATTATTACCAATAGTTTCGCAAGCGACCGTGGCTGTTCCACGGATTGGCTGCTTGACCTGTGCTAGCACCACCGCCATGGCGGAGGATTCCACCCCCCACCTCCGTCATGGCGGTGTTTCCCATCCGAACAACCGGCCCGCACAGTTGAGACGGCAGAGCGTGTTTGCCAGCCCGCGTCACTCCCACTCGATGGTGGCAGGTGGCTTCCCGGAGATGTCGTAGACCACCCGTGAGATCCCTTTGGTCTCGTTGATGATGCGCCGCGACACCTCGTCCAGGAACTCGTAAGGCAGGTGCGCCCAGCGCGCCGACATGAAGTCCACGGTCTCGACGGCGCGCAATGCCACGACATAGTCATAACGCCGCCCGTCACCCTGCACGCCGACGGAACGTACCGGCAGGAACACCGCGAAGGCCTGACTCACCTGGTCGTACAGTCCCGTCTTGCGCAGTTCCTCTATATATATGTGATCGGCCTGCCGCAGAAGATCCGCGTATTCCTTCTTCACCTCCCCCAGGATGCGCACCCCCAATCCAGGTCCCGGGAACGGGTGCCGGTAGACCATCTCCCGCGGCAGCCCAAGCTCCATGCCCACCTTGCGCACCTCGTCCTTGAAGAGCTCCCGCAGGGGCTCCAGGAGCTTGAGACGCATCTCCGCCGGGAGCCCGCCCACGTTGTGGTGCGACTTGATGACGTGTGCCTTGCCGCTGGCGGCGGCGGATTCGATCACGTCCGGGTAGATGGTGCCCTGGGCGAGCCACTGCACATCCTTGATCTTGGCGGCTTCCTCCTCGAACACCTCGACGAACAGCCGGCCGATGGTCTTGCGCTTGGTTTCGGGGTCAGTGACCCCCGCCAGCGCCTTGAGGAAGCGCGACTCGGCGTCCACGCGGATGACGCGCACACCCATGTGGCGGGCGAAGGTCTCCATCACTTGGTCGCCTTCGTTGAGGCGCAACAGCCCCGTATCCACGAAGACACAGGTGAGCTGATCGCCGAGGGCCCGGTGCAATAGCGCCGCCACCACTGAGGAATCGACGCCCCCTGACAGGCCCAGCAGTACCCGATCCTTCCCCACTCTCGCCCGCACCGTCGCCGTGCGGTCCTCGATGATGCTACCCACGTCCCAGAGGGCTTTGCAGCCGCAGATATCCAATACGAAGCGCGACAGGATGCGCCCACCCTGGATTGTCTGGGTGACCTCTGGATGGAACTGCACCCCGTAGAAACGCCGCCGCTCGTCAGTCATGGCGGCGCAAGAGGCGTCCTTCGATGCACCGGTGCGCACGAACCCGGCGGGGAGCTCCGTCACCGAATCCCCATGGTTCATCATGACCTCAAGCACCGGCTTGCCGCCTTCGCTGCCGTCGCTGATGCCGTCCAGGAGCCTGGAGGGGGCGGTCAAGGTCATGCGCTCCACGCCGAACTCACTGTGGGTGCCCGGCAGCACCTTGCCCCCGAGCTGGGCGGCCATGTCCTGCATGCCGTAGCAGATGCCGAGCACCG
>DATIEQ010000133.1:0-2224 GCA_035455665.1 Gammaproteobacteria bacterium
CAATCTAAGCTTGCGCAACTGTTCGCCGATCTCCGCGCCCGAGAGGCCCGAGGCGCCGAGCTGCTCCGCGCTGACCGCGCGCGCCGCTGCCGCGGCCTTGCGCAGGTAATCGGCTTGCGGGAACGGCGTGTCTTCGAGGCCGGTGCGGCCCCGGTGGTCCGCCTCGCAGGCGGTGAGGAAGAGCTCGAAGCGTTCCGGGCGGCGGAAGGCGTCCACGTTCTCCAAGAGCTTCAAGAGCGTGTCGGAGCGGATCTCCTCGGCCTTGTGCACCAGGCCGTGGTGGCGGGCCACCAGCACCGCCAGTTCCTTGAAGTCCCGCGGCGTCTTCAGGCGTTCCGAGAGCGCTTCCACCAGCTTCACGCTGCGCTCCTCGTGGCCGTAGTGATGGGGCAGCACGTCCTTCGGCGTCGTGCCCTTGCCGAGATCATGGGTGAGCGCGGCGTAGCGCACCGCCGGGTCCGCCGAGAGCCGCGCCGCCTGGTCCACCACCAGCATCACGTGCACGCCCGTGTCGATCTCCGGGTGCCACTTCGCCGGCTGCGGCACGCCGTAGAGGCGCTCCAGCTCCGGGAACACGCGCGCCAGCGCTCCGCAGGCGCGCAGCGACTCGAAATACACCGAGGGTGTCTCGCCGGCGAGGGCCTTCAGGGTCTCCTGCCACACCCGCTCCGGCACCAGCGCATCCACCTCGCCGTTCCCCGCCATCTCGCGCATCAGCGCGACGGTCTCCGGCGCGAGCTTGAACCCCAAGGGCGCGAAGCGGGCGGCGAAGCGCGCCGCCCGCAGCACCCGCACCGGGTCCTCGGCGAAGGCGGGCGAGACGTGGCGCAGGAGCCGCGCCTTCAGGTCCTTCTCGCCGCCGTAGGGGTCGATGAGCCTGCCCTCGGGATCCTCGGCGAGCGCGTTGACCGTGAGGTCGCGGCGCTGCAAGTCCTCCTCCAGCGTCACCCCCGGTTCGCTGTGGAACTCGAAGCCGTGGTAACCGCGGCCGGTCTTGCGCTCGGTGCGGGCGAGGGCGTATTCCGCCTTGGTCTCGGGGTGCAGGAACACCGGGAAGTCCTTGCCCACGGGCTTGTAGCCGAGCGCCATCATCTCCGCGGGTGTGGCGCCCACCACCACGTAGTCGCGTTCCTTCACGGCCAGGCCCAAGAGCCTGTCGCGGACCGCGCCGCCGACGAGATAAATCTTCATGGAATCATCTTATCAGGGAGGATTTATAACACCCACCACGCAGACTTATTCGAATCAGAGCATGCGGGTTGGTTTGGATATTATTAGCATGGCATCCCTGCCTTGTTCCGCGCCGTCCCAGCGGCGCGGGTGACTTTTGTGGCATCAAAAGTCACCAAAACCGCTTTCCCCGGAGCGCGGGCCGCCGAAGCAGCGGCTAAACCTGCGCCCTTCCTTCGCTGCGGAGTTGTGCTCACGGGGCTCCTGCCCCGAGTGCACGAGCTCGCCTTTCAAGCTGCGCAATCCTGCTTCGCTTAAAAGTCCAGGGCATACATCCTTGTATGCCCGTTTGCGGCTCTCGCCGCTCCCCCTGGCTTCGCCCCTCACGGGCTTGCCTTGCTCAGTTCAGTGCTCGGCGCGCGCTACGGGCGGGAAGATCGCATACCTCAAACCTAGAACTCTTCACACCCCTTGGATGTCGGTGAGCACTGGAGCGAGCAAGCCAAGCCGAAGGGCGCCGCCAGGATGGCGGCGCCTTCACACCCGGCACTAGGATGTGCCGTGTGTGAAGCTGCGCAGCGAGCGAAGCGCGCAGCGGAGCCCGGCTTCGGGCCGGCATCCGGGGGCGCACTTTCTTTTCGCCCCTTTTCTTTGGGCGAGCAAAGAAAAGGGGTCCGTTGTGCGGGGCGGAACCCCGCCGTCTTGATAGCCCGCCGCCGGGGTTCGCTGTGCAGCAGCGAACGGGCCTACAGGGATGTAGGCCCTGGGCTTTCGAGCGGAGCGGGAAGCGTAGCTTGAAAGGCGCGGAAGAAGACAGGGATGTCGTAGGCGAGGTGAGATTAGGGACGAACGCGCCGGAAGGAGTCGTACTGCCCGCGGCTATCCTTGCCGCCGATGTATCCCGGCGCCACCGCTTCGAGTGGCGTCGCCGCGATGCCGAGCACGCCCAAGCCGTCCTCGCCGCCGACGCTGTCCACGCTCAGGGAACGGAAGTTATCCAGGGAGAAGGGCTTGCCCGGCACCCATTCCAGCGTCGCCGCCTGCATCCAGGACG
>DATIEQ010000134.1:0-19880 GCA_035455665.1 Gammaproteobacteria bacterium
GCCAGATCAACCCCAGTTCAGGATCGTGCCAGCGCACCAGGGACTCGAGCCCCACGATACCTCCGCGCCTGAGGTCGAACTGCGGCTGGTAATGCAGCACCATCTCCGTGCGCTGCAGGGCCTTGCGCAGCGCGTTCTCCCGGGACAGGTGCAGCATGGCGCGCACATGCATGTCCTGGGTGAAGAACTGATAGTTGTTGCGGCCCCGGTCCTTGGCCTTGTACATGGCACTGTCAGCGTTCTGCAGCAGCACGTCGCCGTCAGCGCCGTCGTTGGGGAAGAGGCTGATGCCGATGCTGCAGGTGAGGTTCACCTCGGTCTGGCCGAGCGAGATGGGCTCCACCACGGCAGCGAGGATGCGCTCGCAGATCATAGTGATGAACTCGGCGTCTTGGCAGTTCTCGAGCACCACGGTGAACTCGTCGCCCCCAAGGCGCGCGACCGTGTCCGAGGCGCGCACGCAGCCGAGCAGCCGCTTGCCGATGGAGCGCAGCACCGTGTCTCCGGAATGGTGGCCGAGCGAATCGTTGATGCTCTTGAACCGGTCCACATCGATGAACAGCAGCGCGACCCGCTGCCGTGCCCGCCGCGCCTTCGCGAGTCCCTGCGCCAGCCGGTCCATGAACAGCGAGCGGTTCGGCAACCCGGTGAGCCGGTCGTAGTTCGCCATCTCGCGGAGCTTCTCCTCCGCCTCGCGCCGGTCACTCGCGGTGATGCCGAGCGCCACGAAATCCGCCAAGGAGCTGGCGAAACTCGCTTCGTCCCGGGTCCATTCCCGCATGCCGCCCTGGTACTCGTGGATCATGAGTCCACGCATCTTCTGCCCCTGGCGGAAGGGAGCCACCAGGATCGCGGTGATGCCGTTCGGGCGCAGGTACTCCATGCGCAAGTCGCCGATACGCGTCTCGGTGGCGACGTCGCTCACCGCGTAGGTGCGCGTCTCGTGCATCGCCTCGAACAAGGCGCTGCTCCGCCGCCGGTCTATGACCCGGGCGTCGCCGTTCTCATGGCGTCCGGCGTTGAAGACGTGTACGCAGCGTAGATTGGCGGCAGCCTCGTCCAGGAACCACACGCTGACGCGCTTGCATTGCATCGCCTGCGCCGCCTTCTCGGTGATCACCGTCAGCGCGCCCTTGAGCTCACCGGCGGAGATGGTCGCTTCGCGTGCCAGATCCAGCAGCGATTGACTCTGCCGGCGCATGCGCTCCTCGCCCTCGCGCAGCTTGGTCTCCACGCGTGTACGGTGGCTCACCTGACCGGTGAGCTCCTCCACGATGCTGGCGTAGGAGAAACGCAGCTGCAGGCCATCCATCAGACGCAGGTTGGAAAGATGCGCCAGCAGCACGAAGAACGCAGAGGCCGCGGTCAACAACAGCGCGGCGCTCAGGTCCGCGGCGTCGGGATGGAACAGGAGGTCCAGTAACATGGGCACCATCGCCACGGCCAGGAAACCGAGGTAATGGAGCAGGTTTGCGGTGAAGACGGGTACGGCCACCGCCGCGAGCGTGCAAAGCAGCAGCAGCGGCAGATACAAGCCCGCTGACCCACCGGACAAGAGCAGGCCTGCCGCGCCCCAACCTGCGCCGAGCAACAGCGTCGACGCGAGAGATGCCCGCTCCCAGGGCCGGGTCGCTTCCACAGGGATGCTGGCACGCCGGAAGCGGAAGCCCAGGGCTCCGCGCCCCATGCCGACGGTCAGTAGATAGACGGCCCAGGCGAGCAACAGGGCATGGTTAGCCTCATCCCAGGCAAAGAAGGGTATGAACAAGGCGGCCAGGAGACTCGGCCCGTCGACTCCCCAGCTGAAGCGATACAGCTGGTTGGTCTGCTCGCCCCTGACCTGGCGCGCGACCTCCTCGTTCTTGATCTCGGGGCAAACGGCGGTATTGATCGGCACGCTCGGCGTCTCCCCACTTCGTTCTTGTGTCCGGACAGCGCGCGTCCGCTACCCGGTGGATATTAGTTAACTTGGTTACCCTGCGCCAGCGCCCATATCTCTGCCGCCGGACAGCATGGTTTTGAACCGTATCACTGCCGGCAAAAAAAACGGCCTGTTTGTGCAGGCCGCTTTCTTTGGCTGTTATTTCCCCGGCAGCCGTCACTGGCCGCCTTTGCCGCTGGCGAAGTCCAGCACCGTGGCCTGGATGTCGGTCTGCAGGTCCTGAGCCACCTGGTCCATGAGCCGCTGGCGGGCGAGTTGCGGGTCGCTGCCGGACACCTTGAGATCCCAGCGTTTGACGCCGTGGGCGCGCCGGTCGCTGCCGGCAAGCGTCACCTGCAGTGTGCCGCTGATCCAGTACCACCCACCCTGGGGTTTCAGGTTCGCATAGTCCAGGTTCGCATTCATGCTATAGGGCGCCCCGTCCACGACCGTGAACCCGGCGTCCGCCAAGGCACCGGCCAAGAGCTTCTTGACCGCGTCCGCGTCATGGCCATCCGCACCTGCAGCGATGTTGAGCTGCTTCAGCAATGCGGTACGGTCCGCCTCGAGTTCATTGAGCGGCCAAGCCGGCGGGATACCGCGGCCGGTGATGTCCACCACCTGCAGGGCTCGCTGCAGCCCGGCGCGCTGCTGTTGCGCAGTCACCGCCTGGCTCGCCGCCGCGATCCTGTCGAACAGGTCGGCGCTGCCCTGGGCGGAGGCCATGTAGACGCGCGTCCCGGCATCCAGGTCGGTGATCTGCTGGCGCAGGGCGGTATCCGCCTTGGGCCGCGACAGCGCCGCGAGCGCGTAGTACTCCTTGGTCTGCGGATCTTGCCAGCTATCCGCGATCTCCACGCCCTGCATGACTTGGTCGGTACGCGTGCTGAGGTTGCGGCTCACGTCCAGACTGTTCTGGCTCGTGGGCGCGCCCCCGGCGTTGGTCTGGGAATAGGCGGACACGTCCTTGGTCTGCTCACTCACCGCCACGGAGAATATCTTCGCGAGATCCGCCCGCGCGCGGTCTTTGGCGACGGCGAGCGTGTCCGCGTCGCCGCGTCCCGTCAGATAAGAAGCGGAGGGATACTTCACGCTCGTGCCCAGGATCCAATCGGGGCGTACATTCTCCGGTTTGCTGTTGCTGCTGCAAGCCGCGAGCAGGAGCGGCAGGGCGAGCAGCAGGGATCGGGCGAGTATTTTCACGGTCGTGACCTCTCAGTGATATGAAACCCATTGCAGGGCGGTGAACGTCGTCTGTCCCGCTTGGACGGCGACGTCCTTCAAGACTTTCGATCCGATGCGGCCGGCGCCGCCTTCGAGCTGCACCGTCATATCGTACGTCCCAGGGGCGAGTCTCAAGCGTGCGAGCTGGATGTTGTCCGGCAGCGTGCCCCAGATGCGGGTGTCGGCCTGATCCAGGACCGCCCCCACGAAACTCAACAGCGTACCCAGGCCTTGACCCTTTCGGTCCGCCGCGTTCGCCGCGAGCTCACGGGTGACGTTGCGCGCGAACTCGTCCGCCAAGAGTTTCGGCTTGTCTGCTTCTAATTGCCGGGATGCATCGGCCGCTATGTTCGCCACCCGTTGGCTGCGCACATCCCGTCCAGCCACGCTGATCTCGGCCGCCCCGACCCCTGGCTCTCGGCGCTGCAGCACCGGCAGTGTCAGGTTGTAGAACCTCCCGTTGAGCGGGTTCTGGAGGTAGGCGCCTTTGGAGTCCTTACCAGGTCCGAGCCCGTCGCTGAAGATGAACACGACCTGTCCTTGCGGATCGTCGGTCTGGACCGGCGGCCAGCTCTCCAGCCCGAACGTCTTCGCATACCGGTCGCGCTCGTCCTTGAGGCCCAAGTAATCGGCGAAACGGCACAGGCTCTGTTTCAGGTCCGACGGCATGGCCGCATCCGATACACCGCCGGCCTTGTACGCCTGGTAGGCCTGGCGGTAGGCGATCATGGCGTCGCTGTATTCGCCACGGCTCTCGTACACCAGGCCTGAGAAATACCGGGGGAAAGCGTCGCCGCCGTTGGGCGCGGCGTCGGCGTTCGGATACAGCCGTTTCAGGAGGTCGTCGATCTGCAGCACCTCCACCCGCGCTGCATCCGTCTGTCCGAGCTGCAGGTAATCGAGCCCCTCGTAGACATGCGCCAACAGACGCTCGTAGAGGGGCGGCGTGTAGCTGCGCAGGCCCTCTGACAGAGTCAGCGCACCGGCTGTCTCCGACACGCTCGTGGCCTCGAGATACGCCATGACCGGCTTCACCTGCTCGAAGCTCTGCACGCTGCCGGCGTAATCCCCTGCCATGCGTTGCACCATCGCCTTGTTGAGCAAATACAGCGTCCGGTCGCCCGCGCCGGACAGCTTGTCCAGCGACTTCAGAGCTGCCTGCGGATGCTGCGCGGCCAGATCCTGATCCACCTGATGCATCACGTCCGTATACGTCAGCGATGCGCAACCGCCGAGAGCCGCGACGGTCAGCGCCAGCACCAGACCAAACAGGCGCCTGCGGGCGGCCCCGCTCCTGTCAGCGGCGGCCCGGGTGGACACCGGCATGTCGGGCGCTTACGGCCGCAGGCTGCCGTTCTCGACCACCTTCTTGATCTTCTTCTGGCCCACCCACACGAGCTGGTTGTTGTGCATGTTGATGAGCCGCAGGTCCACCTGGTAATACTTGACGGCAGTCTTGCCGGCGGCATCGATGATGCTGTTGATGGTCCCCTGCATCATGAAGTCGGCGCCGGTCTCTTGGCCCATGGCGCTGCGCGTCCCACTGGCGGCGTTCAAATCCTGGTCCTTGCGCTCACCCCGCACCTCTTTGCGTTGGCTCGAGGAAGCGACGAACGCTACTTTGCCGGAGTTGATGATGTCGCGTTGCATGTCGTCGATGAACGTCGAAGTACTGATGTGCTCGGAGCTCAGGTTGTCGATACCCCCCACGATGACCGTCGGCTGTTTGCCGCCGTTCGCGCCCTCGTAGTTCCCGAGCCAGGGATCGCCGAGCATCTCGCTGATCATCTCCTGGGCGGTCAGGTTCGCGTCGGTATCGTTCCAGAAGCCGCTCACGTCGGTCACTTGATCGGACGAGATGCGCTGCACCGTCGGCGTGGTGGAGCAAGCGGCGAGCAGCGCCGCTGCCGCTACCGGCAGTATCCGGAAAATAACGGTTCTCATTTCTTGTCTCCCTTCGGCATGCTGTCAAAAAGGTTGTCCGCGTGGGCCGCGAAGTAATCGCGGAAAGCGGTGTTCATGTCCTTGGAGTTGGCCACCATGTCCTTCACCTGGTTCAGGTCCAGTTCCGCGACCGACCAGAGGCTCCCATCCTTCGGGTTGGGCCAATGCGTCAGGATGCGCGCGCCGCTGACGTTCTGGTCCGTGATGTTCTGGATCTGGCGCGACATGGACTGCTCAGACTGCTGATCCTGTCCCGTGCCGGCGGAGGCGGTGTAGTCCTGGGAGACCACGTGCATGAAGGAGTTCAGCACCCGCGCCACCTCGGCCCGGGCGCGGTCATCCGCCGTGGACTGCTGCAGCGAGAAATCGTTCATGGCGGGCGCCATGCCTACGCCGTGGATCAGGTGGCCGCCCTTGTCATTGAGCACCTGAGTGCCCTTGTTCACCCAATCGGGCGCGTCTTTGATGCCTAGATTGCCTTCGAGCTGTGGGTTGCTGGAGCAGGCCGTGACGAGGCCCGCGAAGAGCGCCGCGAGGGCGGTCACGCCTATGGATCGTGCGAGTTTCATGGGGTTCTCCGCTGCGTGGTACGGGCGCCGGATAGCCGGCGTCCTTGGAATCAGTACCTATTATGCTACGTCAGGTGCCTTGGGGCCGACATCCCCACACGCCCTGCCTGCCTCTCCCCCCAAAGAACGCGCAGACCCCCGTGCGGTGTACCTCCCCCTGTCCGCGGCGCCCGCCGGGGTTTAAGCTCAGGGGATGCGCTCATTCCTCTGGCTGCTCACCTTGGCCGTGCTCGCGGGCTGTGCCGGCTATGCCGCCCGTCAGCACGCGGACGAACTGAAGACGGCGGTCGCCGACGACCAGGCCTGCGTGACGCAAGGCTGGAAATATCCGGAACCCCGTTACACGAGTTGCCGGCTCAAGCTCCAGGACGACCGTTTGCACGAGGACTGGCTGAACCTGCAACTGCTGCATCAGACCCAGAACCAGCCCGTGAACGTACCGCCCGCCTACCCGTACCATGACGTCTATCGGCCCCTCGACCCGGACCATTTCGACTGCCGGTTGATCACCGAGAACGCCCAGAACTACGTGCTCTGCGCCGCGGATGACGAACAAAAAAAGCCCTGAAGGCGCGAGTCTCTACAGCCGCATCTACGCCCAAGTCCGCCGCATCCCCAAAGGCCGCGTGAGCACCTACGGGCGCCTCGCGAAACTCGTGGGCGGCACTGGCGCACGGCAGGTGGGTTACGCCATGGCAGCGCTCCCAGCGGGCAGCAGCGTCCCCTGGCAGCGGGTGGTGAACCACAAAGGGGAGATCAGCCTAAGGAGCAACGGCCAGCCTGATTTGCGGCAACGAAGACTACTCGAGGCTGAAGGTGTGGGTTTCAGTCTGCGCGGGCGTATTGATCTAAAGCAATTTGGCTGGCCACCCCCCTGATTTCAAAGAGATTTTAGCCGCTTGATATTACTATTGTGTAGTTTATAATATTACTAGTTAGGTAATATTGAGTAGTGCACAGTGGTCGAAGAAGAACCCCAACTCCGTAAATTCCAGAAGGAACTGAACGGCGGCATCGTGTCCTTGGTGCTCCTGTCCATCCTGGCAGCGGCCACCGAGCCGCTGTACGGCTACCAGATCGCGAAACAGCTGGAGCGGGAAGGGAGCAGCACGGCCATCATGAAGCAGGGGACCCTCTATCCCGTGCTGCGCTCGTTGTGCGCCGCCGGTCTCCTGGAAAGCCATGTGGAGCCCTCGGTCTCAGGACCGCCCCGCCGCTACTACCGCATCACGGAACCGGGCCGCCGCCTGCTCACCCAATGGCGGGCCGCCTGGACCCAGACACGCGAATTCGTCGACTCCATCCTCGAGGACCGCCCCCATGACTAAGCCTGTGCCCCGCTCCGTCCAGGAGTATCTGGACCAACTGCGCCAAGAGTTCGCCGGCGAGGACCCGGCGCTCGCCCAGGACGCGCTCTATGACGCGGAGGAATACCTGCGCGGCGAACTGCACCAGCACCCCGACAGGACCGAGGAGCAGGTGCTGGCCGCCATCGCCACCACCTACGGCGCCCCCGAGGAGGTGGCGGAGGCCTATCGCGCCACCGAGGCCAAGGTACAGCTCGCGCTGCGCACACCCCGTCCGAAGAAGCGCAGGACAGTCATCGGCCGCTTCTTCAGCGTGATGTCCGATCCACGCGCCTACAGCTCGCTGTTCTACATGCTGCTCGCCATGTTCACCGGCATCTTCTACTTCACCTGGGCCGTCGCCGGCACAGCCCTCTCGGCGGGTCTGCTCGTGCTCATCATCGGGCTGCCCTTCCTGCTGCTCTTCCTGGGCAGCACACGCCTGCTCTCGCTGGTGGAAGGGCGCATCGTCGAGACCCTGCTCGGCGTGCGCATGCCGCGCCGGCCGGTGCATCCCGGTGCGAGCCGCCCCTTCTGGGAACGCGTCAAGGAAGTGTTCACGGACCATCGCACCTGGACCACGCTCCTCTACATGGTGCTGCAGATGCCCCTGGGCGTCATCTACTTCACCCTCGCGGTATCCTTAGGGTCTACAGCGCTGGCGTTGATTTTTTCGCCCATCGGCAGGCTCTTCGACAATGGCCTGTGGATCACCCTGGACGATGCAACGGTCTACACCGTGCCCTGGATCCTGACGCCCTTCGCCTCGGCGCTCGGCGTGGTGCTGCTGGTAGGTCTGATGCATGCAGCCAAGGGCATAGGCTATGTCCACGGCCACATCGCCAAGACCTTGCTGGTGCAATCGGATTGAGGCCGGCTCTCAGGCTTCACAGAAACCGTGCTTGCCGAAGCGGATGACGCGGGTGAGGCCGTACTTGCGCTTGATGAGCGCGAGACGCTCCCGCGCATAATCCTCCCAGGGCCGGGTGCCGGGCGGCCGGTGGGCCGCGTCCGGGGCGGGGAAATACTCGAAGGCATAGCGGCGGCGGCGGAAGACATCCGCTGCCATCACGTCGGTCAGGAACACCGGGATGAAGTTCCGGTCCGCCGCCTGCTTCGCGGCGACCATCTCCACGATGCGCTCCAGCTCGATGCGGTCGAAACCGCAGACCGAGAACCCCACGACGGCGAGGTCCTGGCCCGTGAGCGTCAGGTTCGCGAGGCCGGGGGTCGGCTGCAGCACGTGCGCCTCGGCGCGCGCCGTGGGCCAGACGGACTGGCCCGTCTTCAGAGCACGGCGTGGCGGCATATGTGGCGCGCGTTCCGCAGCGCCGAACACGTCGAACACTTCCACGATGTTCGACGCCGCTCGGTTGCGTCGCGAGAGGGAACGCAGACGCTCTTCCATGACGCCCAGTCGGCGGTAAGCGTTCTCCAGGCCCTCACGTAGCTGGATGAGTTCCGCCGTGAGGCTCGCGGTGCTGCGGGAGGGGCCGCTCACGGCGACGCTTCCGTAGCCAGGCGCGCGATGGCCTGCGCCGCCTGGTGCGCACCGTTTGGGCGCGCGAGCTTCAACATCGCCCGGCGCATGGCCGTGCGCGCGCCCGGGTCCATGAGTTGCTCGAAGGCAGCGGCTACTTCCAGCGGCGTGCCGTTGCAGGCGAGCCCCGCGCCGCAACGCACAGCGTACGCGGCGCGCACATCCTGGCCATCCATGTACTCCCGGGGGTTGACGATGAAAGCCGTGGGTAAGCCGTAGGCGAGGATCTCGTGGAAACTGTTGTAGCCGGCGGCGGAGAAGCTGAAATCGAAGGCGTTGTAATAGCGGCTGTAGGGGAAACCCTGCAGGCAGGGTACGTCCGGCCAGAGATCCAGCCGTTCGTTGGCGTTGAGCCACTCCGCGATCATCACCTGCAAGCCGTCGTGCGAACGCACCTGGGAGACGATGCGGTCCGTGAGCTCAACGATGTCGCGGTTGGTGCCGGAACCGAGCTGGATGAGCGCGGCCGGTCTCGCGGGGTCGAGCCCCAGGGCGGCGGCGGCCTCGCGCCGCGGCAGGAGTTGCGGCTTGTCGAAGAGACGGATGGGTTCGACGCACAGCGCCCGCTCCCGGTGCTCCACCGTCGGCCCCGTGTCCATCTCCCCCGCCCCCTCCCCGGGCTCGATGATGAGGTCGAAGAACTTCTGCTGGGCGAGGCGCAACGAGCTCTCCGGACCTACCGGCCACATGGGACGGCGGATCCAGGCGAGCTTGAGGTCGTCCCGAGGGGCCACGGCCTCGAGCAGGCCCAGGTAGGGGACGCTGCCGTCCAAGACCACCGTGCCCACGTCGTAGAAGTCAATCATCTGTTCCAGCTGGGCGCGGGCCCAGCCGTGCCAATCCGCATAGTTCACGCCGCTATAGACGTGTGAGGGCAGGTATTCCACCGGGTAGCCGTAACGGGCGATGACCTCGATGGCTTGGCTCAAGGAACAGAAGACCACATCATGGGTCTTGGAGAGCTCACGGCTCACGGCGAGCTGGCGCACCACATGGCCCAAGCCCACGCCGTTCTGGGAGAACATGAGCACGCGGCGCGGCGTGCGGCGCTTGGCCGCCGCCCGCGGCGGTTTCGGGCGCCGCCCGGTGAGCTCGGCGACACGTGCGGCGAATTGCTGCGGGGAATGGAAGCCAGCCGCGCGCTTGAGCGAGGCGCGGGATCTCTCCGCATAGCGCCGCGGCGAGGCATGCAGCCGGCGTATCACGTCCGCCGCCTCATGCATGGGGCAATAGACCGCCGCCTCACCCAGGTGTCGCTTCAAGTCCGGCGTCGCGATGAGAGGGATGCCACGTGCCATGGCTTCGGCGGCCGCCACGTCGGGGAACGCGTCCTCGCCTTTCGTGGCCTTGCAGAAGAAGAAATCGGCGCCGTCCAGGACCTTATCGAGCGCCATCTCGTGCGCCTTGAAAGTCTCCCAGCCGTTCAAGGGCAAGAACTGCTGCAGGGTCTTGTCCGCCGGCGCGCCATGGATTCTCAGGCGCAGTGAGCCATCCCGAGGGAAGACCTCGACCAGCTTCCTGAATTCCGCCGCCTCGCCGCCGGGCTCCTGCACCACCGCGACCACCGGCGTACGCGCCACGCGGCGCGCGACCGAGGTGGGATTGCTGATGGGCCTCCAGTTCGCCGCCTCGATGACGATGTCCGCGCCTCGCTCCTCGAGCTGGACGCGCGCAGCATCCGAGACCGGCGCCCAGCTGAGCCTGTGTTCACGACCCTTCTGCAGCAACCGTTCCGCCAGCAGGATATCGGCGCGCTTCGGCGCGCGGCTCACCACGATGACCACCCGGCCCGCGCGCAGGGCGGATGCAGACTCGGGCGGCAGCGACAGGAAAGACTGCAGAGCGTGAATGACGAGTAGCCGGGCCTTCACCGCTTCGCTCGCCACATCCACCACCCCGGCGAGCCCGGCGGTGACGCAGGCATCCACTTCCGGCCGCACCCGGCCCTCCTGGTTTGTCTCGGCTGAATGCATGAGTCCGATCTGGAAACCCGCTCGGGCGGCGGCGACGGTCTCGCGCGCGATGCGTACCGCTTCCCCACCCACCTGCCGCATGTCGCCGAGGATGACGACGTCATATTCCGCCGTCTTGCGCCGGGAGAGTCGGCGCGGGCGGCGGGGCTCGAGATAGGGCGCGATCGCCGCGAGATAGGCCGCGGGCGAATAATGCTTACGGATGTAGGCGACGCCGCGTTCCGATTGGCGGCGGAACGCCGCCTTGTCCCGGTGCAGGGCACGTACCAGGGCAGGCACCTTCTCGGGCGGTGAGTACAGAGCGCCCTCGCCGAAGTTCACGCGCATGTAGTCCGGTAGCACCGCGACCGCACCGCTCGCCATGGCTTCCGCCGTGGCGATGCCGAAGGCCTCCACCCAGCGCGGGTGGTGGTAATAGACGAAGAAATCGATGCCCAGCAGGAACTCCCGTGGCGGGATCTCGTTGAACTCATAAGTGCGCCAGTTCCGCGGATAGCGGCCCGCGAGCTTGTGCAGCTCCTCGTCTACACCCATGAGCGCCACTTCCACGCCGGCCTGCGCGGGGTAGACCTGGAACAACGCGCGGCGCGTGGGCGGCCATTTGTCGAGCTGCGCACGTGAATGCCGGCCGATGACCGGGATGGACCTGAGGGGCCCCTTGCGTTTGCCCCGGAACTCGTCCGGGAAGACGACGCAGGGCAGGATGCCGTCCGCGAGTCGCAAGTCCGGGTACGTCTCGGCGAGCAGTCGGCGAGTCAAGGGCGATGTGCCGGCCCAGGCGAGCGGTGCATCGGTGATCGCCTCGCAGATCTGTTGCACGTAGCCGGGGTCGAAGGTCGCGGTACCCGTGCCGTCCACCGCCGGGAAGTGGAGGGCGATGAGCGCCTGCTTCGCGCGTACACGCAGTTCGGGGCGCCTGAAGCTCATGAAAGCGCGCGGGTTCTCGAAGATCACCAGGCACGTTTCGAGATTGTCCAGCCCGTCTTGTATCAACGTAGCCTCACCCGCCGACAGCCGGGCACGGATGAGTGGATCCACGGGCTTGGGCCCCCGGGCGTGCGGCATCTCCACGTTCACCAGGCCTACGGAGAACCCCGCTCCCGAGAGGACGCGTATCTCGTTGCTGATCTGACGCGAGGTACCGCCCGGGAGGCGCAGGTCGCCGATGAGAATGATGTCGAAATACATGTCGTCTGCTGCCGTGCGCCTCTAGGGCGGGCGCTTCAAGTGGCGGAGGTGATCTCGCCGGGCGTGCTGTTCTCAGGCGCGTCCGGGTTATCCATCTCCTGGGTCGTCTCCCCCGAGGCCCCCAGGTCCAGCAGGTTCAAGGCTTCCTCCGCATGGTCGCTCTCCGGATGCTCCTGGAGGAAAGTCTCGAGGGCTTCCGGCGTGCCGGCCGAGAGCGCCTTGTCGTAATCCCGGTCTTCCATGTCGCGCTGCAGCGCATTCGGTTCCTCGCAGCTCGGACCGCCGGTATAGATACCCGGCAGGCCAGGGATGCCGTAACCGCCGCATTCATCTCCGTTCTCGTCTTCGTCCTCCGAGCCCCTGGACTCAGGCCCAGTCTCCTCATCATCGGGCCCCTGGCCTTCATCTGCAGCGGTATCTGTGCCCTGGTCGGCTCCTTGAGCCGTCCCTTCGGCGCTGATAGCCGCGGCTCCTTCGTCACCGCCCTCCGGGATACCCACCTCAGGCACCATGGGCACATTGTCATCGGGGGTGAAATCCACCTCGCCGCCCGGCTGCCCTCCTTCGGGCTCCACCTGAGTGACGTCGATTTCCTGTTCGTTGATTGTGGTCTGCGACTGCGCGACGTTGGTCTGCTGGGTGACGTTTACCCGAGGGGCGGGAGATGTACGTGGCGTCACGTCCACTTCGCTGTGAGCATAGCGGGACTGCATCTCAGGAAGCGTGGTGTTGACCCGGTAGCGCGTACCCATGGTCGAGTGGGACAGGCGCCCCTCTTTGTCGATGCTGGGCCGACTGAAGTAATTGACGAAGCCTTCGAGCGCGGCACCAGCCACGACTCCGGCGGCGACAGCCGCAGCTGTGGAACCGGCATTGGATTTGCCGTTGGACGTGCGCGCCGCCTGCGGCGCGGGTTTCGCCGCGGCCTTCCCGGCAGCTACCACCGGCGCTGCGGGTTTGCTCACCAGGCAGTATTCGTAGCCCGAACCGTCGGCGTTGAAGCGCGCCGTGCATTCGCGGGCGCTGGCGAAGTCGAGGCCGTGGACGGGCTTGAGGGCAGGTAGCTTCGCAGTCAGGATGGGCTTCTTGACGTCCTGTTGCATGAGTTCCAGCTGCTTGGAACCGCCCAGCGTCTTCTGCGCCAGCTTGGGGTCGATCTTCGTCTTGAGCGGGACGCTCACGCTCTTCTTGTAATCCAGGTCCGCGGCGGTGGACTTGCTCACTAGGATTGCGCCGTCCGGACCGGCGCTGATCCCGATGCGGCCCAGGAAGGCGCCGGTCTTGGCGTGTTTGATGGCGAGGGTCTCGACGCCGCCTTCATGCCCGGAGGACAGGATGTGGACGTCGCCGCCGCCTTGACCGATGTAGTTGCGCACCGCGAGGCGCTGCGGCGGCGTCATCTTGAACTTGCTGAGTACCCCGATCACGTCGCCGCTGGCGTGTTTCTCGGCGGAATAGATGCCCTTGCGGCTGCTGTTGCTGGGGGCCGGCTTGGGTTTGGCGACGGGTGCCGCGGCCCCGGCGGCATACGCAGCGGAATTCAGGATGTTCGCCACCACGTGAGCGGCAGCGAACAGGAACGTCAGGAACTTTCTAACTCTCACGGCCACGGCTTACCCCCTCACCGGACAGCGGTCTTGTGTCGATAATCCTAGACCTGATTATGTTCAATTTGAGTATAGCAGAGCCGGCTTCGCACCAATCCGTGATCAGTACCGGGACACCCGGATTTCCGGTCTGTGAGCTATGCCCTCGATGCGCGCGGAGCCGCGGGGCAAACTTGCCGCATGTCGGTGTGCATATTCCTTCGGAAACGAACCGTAACGTCCGCCGCGATGGCACTGCTGCTCGCCCTCACGGCTTGTGCATTGCTGCGGCCATCGCCTATGGCGGTACCTGACAAGGCGCTCGTATATGTCTACCGCCAGGCCCTGCCCCTCGGCCCCGGCGGAGGCATCCGACTCAGCGATGGAAAGGATGTGGTCGCCGTGTTGCCTGCAGGCAGCTACACGTATTTCTACACGCTCCCAGGCCCAAGAGCGCTCAAGGCCGAAAATCCGGGTATGAGCAGCCTTCCGTACGCCACGAGCTTCATCACCGGACAGACATACTATCTGCTCGTCTACGTACTCGGCGACCAAGCGACAGGGGACATACGCTTAGCGCCCGTGGATGCGAGCACGGCCCACTTCCAAATGCAGAATCTCAAACCGGTGACGGCCAACAGCGGCCACTGAACGAGGTTCAGATCGGTCGGACTAATTTATCGACCTTCGGCCGATCCTGCAGCCAGGTGCACATGACGGTGAGCTTGCCGATGCGCCGCTTCGCGTGCATGGCGTTCACCTCCTCCTCCGAATGCTTCGGATCGATGGGGATGATGGTGTGCACCGACTCCTTGTTGCGTAGCAGGTACTCCACCTCCGTCAACCCCTTGCCGGAGGGATTGGGAAACTTGATCTCGTATTCTCCGGAGAGAGTGTCGCCGTGGGCGTCTGTCGGCGGGCGGAGCTTGCGATAGCGGAAGAAAGGCGAAGACAAGACCACAGAACGGCCCGTGTAGTTGCGGAATTCCAGATGGATATGGGACTCGAAGTCGTGGCGTGGGTTGCGTACGAAGCGGATGTTGAAGTTCAAGTTGCGGATGCGCCGACGCGGGAAATAGATCAGCTTCAAGCCGATGAAGAAGGATACGGCCAGGATCAGGAACTGGGCGATGCTCCAGATCCCGTAGTCATTGGTCAAGCGCAGGATATCCAGTACCTGCTTGAACTTGTCGACGATGCTGGAGTAGTCCATGGCCCCTCATCCCGGTCTATGAAATCCATGGCGGGCGACTCATTCTAGCCTCAAAGAACGGGCTAAATATGTGTCTGGTTTAACACCGCAGGAGCGAGGTGTCGGGAAACTTGCCCTGAGACTCCTGAATACAACGAGGGAGGGCACGCTATCGGGTGGACGAGACTAGGAAGGGTGGTTCGCTGGGGACGACGCGCTTCTGGAAGTGGTGCCGGCAGAGGGAATCGAACCCCCGACCCACGCATTACGAATGCGTTGCTCTACCAACTGAGCTACGCCGGCACATTTTCAACCTTTATCCTGCCATCCTTGGCGACACTATGCAGTTCATACCACCACCAGCCGCCACATCCTGTGACGGCGCTCGCGGCGGTGCCGCGAGCCCAACTGAGCTACGCCGGCTTTCGAGGCTGTAAAAGACATGAATTTCGGCCGCGGAGTATAGCGGAAAGTCCCTAGGCCCGCACTCAACGCGAGTGTTTGCGCACCCGTACGATGACCTCGACCCCGTCCGTGTGCATGCCCGCGGGGAGCTCCGGCAGCTTCGAGAAGGCCACCTGTCCCGCCTCGATATCCGTGAGGTCGCCGGTGTCCACATTGTAGATGTGGTGGTGAGAACCGGTGGTCGAATCATAGAACACCCGCGTCGGGTCCACGATCACTTCCCGCGCCAAGCCCTTCTCGCAGAACAACCTGAGGGTGTTGTACACGGTCGCCTTGGAGACCCGCGGCGACTCGCGGTTTACCGCTGCCATGATCTGGTCGGCAGACATGTGCTGTGGGCGGTCGAGCAGCACGGCCGCGATCTGCAGCCGCTGCGGCGTCGGGATGACGCCATGGCTCTGCAGTTCCTCGGCGATGCGCTGCTGCTGGTCGGGTGAATCAGGGTTCAAGTGAGAGTATTCCGGTGGTCACGCGGATGGAGTATATGCGTAAAAATTAGCCACTGTCCACGCCCTCAGCGGTCGGGCCGGTAGGGCACAGGGTCGAGGATGGGGGCGCGGCCCACCATCAGGTCCGACAGCAGGCGCGCGGAACCCGGCGCCAGCGTGATGCCGTTGGCGAAATGACCGGTGTTGAACCACAGACCCGTGAGGCGCGGATGGGGACCGATGAAGGGCATGCCCTCGGGCGAGCCGGGCCTGAGCCCGCTCCACTGCCGGACGGGCGGCGCGCCCTTGAGCACCGGCAGCAAGTTCATCGCCACTTGCGTCAAGTGCTCCCGCGCCGCGGCGGTGGTGTCCTTGTCGAAGCCCACCTGCTCCTTGGTGCTGCCCACGAGGATCTCGCCGTCGCGCCGCGCGAACAGGTAATGTTCGGCCTGGCAGAGTACGCGCCCGAGGAGCCCGGGCGGGCCCTTGAACTGGATGATCTGACCGCGCACCGGTTCCACCGGCAGCGTAATGCCGAGTAGCTTGGCGAAGCCACCGCTCCAGGCGCCGGCTGCCACCACCACGTGCTCTGCGTGCAATTCCCCTTGGGAACTCTTCACGCCTTTCACCCGCCCGCCGCTCTCGAGCACGCCCGTGACCTCGATCTCTTCCTTGATGGGGATACCTTCATTGAGCATGGCCTCGCGCAGCGCCCGGAGGAAGCGCGAGATATGGATGTGGGCGATGCCGGGCAGGAAGATCGCGGGCCGCGCATGTTCCGCCAGCACCGGCTCCTGACGCCGCACTTCGTGCGCGTCGAGGAAGTCCACGGCGCGACCGGTGCTCGCTGCCCACGCCTGGGCCGCCGGCTTCTCGTTCATGTCGAAGCACAGGAGCCCGCTCGCGGTCCATTCGGGATCGATACCGCTGGCGCGACGGATGTCGTCCGCGAGCATGGCGTAACCCGACTGGCTCCAGCGGGAGAGGAGCGCGAGCGGTTTCGCGGAATTCCAGGGATAGAGGGTGGACAGGATACCGGCGGCGGCGCGCGAGGATTCGCGCCCCGTGAGGCCGCGTTCGAGCACGGTCACGCCGAAACCGGCGCGGGTGAGTTCCCGTGCGGTCAGGAGTCCGACGACTCCCGCACCCACGACGATGACATCGGCTCTGCGAGTCATGGCTACCGGCGCTTCCCTTGAGGCTTATTCTTAGTCTAAGTGCACAGTATATATAGAAAAGCCACGGCTCTCCCACGGTTACCACCACCCCCAGTCGGGAGGGTGTCCGGGCGTGGCTCAGGCCCGGCGCAGCACCTTGGGTAGGGGGAACTCCACATGCTCGGGGATGCCCTGCACTTCGTTCACCGTCTTGCCGCCCCACTCCTTGAGCCGCGCCACCACCCGCTGCACCAGCACCTCGGGCGCCGACGCCCCGGCGGTGACGCCCACGCGACTTAAGCCCTCGAACCACTCGGCTCGCATGTCTTCCGGGCCGTCGATGAGGTGGGCGACGGCGCCCTGCTCCGCGGCGATCTCACGCAGCCGGTTCGAATTGGAGCTGTTGCGCGAGCCCACCACCAGCAACGCTTCGCAGTCCCGGGCGAGCTTCTTGACCGCGTCCTGCCGGTTCTGGGTGGCATAGCAGATGTCGTCCTTGCGCGGTCCACGGATCTTCGGGAACCGCGCCCGCAAGGCATCGATCACACGCGCGGTGTCATCCATGGAGAGCGTGGTCTGGGTGACGAAGGCCGTGCGCTCCGCGTCCCTGAGGACGAGCGTCGCCACGTCCGCCGGCGTTTCCACGAGGTGGATCGCGCCGCCGTGCGCGGAATCGAATTGCCCCATGGTGCCCTCCACCTCCGGATGTCCGGCGTGGCCGATGAGCACCACGTCGAGGCCGTCACGGGCGTAGCGGCTCACTTCCATATGCACTTTGGTCACCAGCGGGCAGGTGGCATCGAACACGCGCAAGCCGCGGCGTTCCGCCTCGGCGCGCACCGCCTGGGAGACGCCATGGGCGCTGAAGATGACGATGGCGCCGTCCGGCACCTGATCGAGTTCGTCCACGAACGCCGCGCCCAGACCGCGCAGGCGGTCTACCACGTGGCGATTGTGCACCACTTCGTGGCGCACGTAGATGGGCGCGCCGTAGAGCTCGAGCGCGCGCTCGACGATCTCTATAGCTCTGTCCACACCCGCGCAGAAACCCCGCGGGTTAGCCAGGAGAATTTGCATGGGGCCTATTTTACGCTTTGGACTGGGACCGGTGGAGGAATAAGCCATCGAGGATCAGCATCGCGGCGCCGATGGTGATGGCTGAATCCGCGGCGTTGAAGGCGGGGAAATACCAGCCGGCGTAATGCACCTGCAGGAAATCGATCACGTAACCGTGGGCCAGCCGGTCCCAGGCGTTACCCAACGCGCCACCCGCCACCAGGGCGAGCGCCGCCGCCTGCCAGCGCCCGGTCGCCTGCGGTTGACGCGCGAGCCAGATGGCGATGACGCAGGTGATACCTAGCGCGAGCGCCACGAACACCCAGCGCTGCCAACCGGAGGCGCCCGCGAGGAAGCTGAAGGCGGCGCCGGTGTTGTGCAGCAGCGCGATGTTGAACACCGGCAAGAGATACAGGGTGTCGTACAGGTTCATGTGGCTGGCCACCAGCCGCTTGCTCACCTGATCGAGCGCGATCACGGCGAACGAGAGCAGCAACCAGGCGGTTTGACCGGGAAGTCTCATAAGGGGCTCAAGCGAAGCGGCGGGTCTCGCCGGACCCGACGACGTTCTCGACGCAGCGGCTGCAGAGTTCCGGGTGGGCCTTGTCCTTGCCCACGTCCTCCCGGTGATGCCAGCAGCGCACGCACTTCGTGTGCTCCGAGGGTATCGCCCGCACCCACAGGCCCGCCACATCCTCTCCCGCGATCGCATCCTTGGGTCGCTTATCGTCGTCGTGGACACGGACATAGGAGGTGATGAGGGCGAAACGCAGCTCGTCGCCCAGGCCCGTGAGCGCCTGGTGCAGCTCCGGCTCGCAGTAAAGATCCACTTCCGCATCCAGCGAGGACCCGATGCTGCCGTCCACGCGTAGCTTCTCCAGTTCCTTGCGCACCGCCTCGCGGACGGAGAGCACGCGCTGCCAGAACCGCATGTCCACCTTCCCGGCTGCGGGGAACTCGTACCAAGTGGCGATGAATACGGAGGCCTCGCGCGCTGCATGCTTCGGCAGGTGCTGCCAGATCTCCTCGGCGGTGAAGCTCAGGATCGGCGCGAGCCAGCGCACCATGGCTTCGCCCACGTGGTACATGGCGGTCTGGCAGGAGCGCCGCGCCACGCTCCCGGCCTGGGTGGTGTACTCCCGATCCTTGATGACGTCGAGATAGAAGCTCGAGAGGTCCACCACGCAGAAGCTGTAGACCTTCTGGTATATGAGGTGGAACTGGTATTCCTGATAGGCCTCCTGCACCTCGGCCTGCAGCTGTGCCGCCCGGGCGAGGAGCCAGCGGTCGAGCTCCAGCATCTTCTCCGCCGGCAACGCGTCCTGCGCCGGGTCGAAGTCGTAGAGGTTCGCCAAGAGGTAGCGGGCGGTATTGCGCATCTTGCGATACGCCTCCGCCATGTGCTTCAGGATGTTGTCCGAGACCGCGAGCTCGCCGCTATAGTCGGTGGCCGCCACCCACAGACGCAGCACGTCGGCACCGAGGGTGCCGATGACTTTCTGCGGGGAGACCACGTTCCCCAGGGACTTCGACATCTTGCGGCCCTGCTCGTCCACGGTGAAACCGTGGGTGAGCACGTCCCGGAACGGCGCCCGGCCGTGGATGGCCACGGAGGTCATGAGGGAGGACTGGAACCAGCCACGGTGCTGGTCGGAGCCCTCGAGGTAGATGTCTGCCTTCTCCCCGCCCGTGATGCCGAGGCGCTTCTCGCCCACGCAGTAATGCACCACGCCGGAGTCGAACCAGACGTCCAGGATGTCGCGCGTCTTGTCGTACTGGGCGGCATCCGCGCCCAAAAGCTCTGCTGCATCGAGATCGAACCAGTGATCGACGCCGTGCTGTTCCACGCCCTTCGCCACCAACTCCAGGAGCTCCTGGGTGCGCGGATGGAGCTCGCCCGTCTCCTTGTGGACGAAGAGCGCGATGGGCACGCCCCAAGTCCGCTGCCGGGAGATGCACCAGTCGGGACGGTTCGCCACCATCCCCTCGATGCGGCTCTCGCCCCAACCCGGCACCCAGTTCACCTTCTTGATCTCGCCGAGTGCCTGCGCCCGCAAGCCATTCTGGTCCATGCCGATGAACCACTGGGGCGTGGCGCGGAAGATCACCGGTGTCTTGTGGCGCCAGCAATGGGGGTAGCTGTGACGCAGGCTGCCTTTGTGCAGCAGCATACCCCGTTCGGCGAGGACGCCGAGGATGTGGTCGTTGGCCTTGTAGATGTGTTCGCCGCCGAAGATCGGCGTCTTCGGCAGGTACACGCCGCTGCCGTCCACCGGATTGTCGATGGGCAG
>DATIEQ010000135.1:0-2908 GCA_035455665.1 Gammaproteobacteria bacterium
CGCGGCCGGGGTATCGCGGCCGAGCTCGTGGACGAGGTGGTCAGGGCCCACCAAGGGGGGTGGGCTTCGGGCGCGGCGGAGGCCCGGCGCAAGCGATTTGGCGGTAAACTCCCGAAAGACATGCAGGAACGCGCCCGCCAGGCGCGTTTTTTGCAGCAGCGCGGCTTCTCCATGGAGCACATCCGCGCGGCCTTGAAGGGCGATATCGAAGACTGAGAACTATATAAATGATGACCAGCAACGAGATACGGAAGAGCTTCCTCGACTACTTCAAGTCCAAGGGCCATACCGTGGTGGCCTCGAGCCCTCTCGTGCCAGGGAACGACCCGACCCTGCTCTTCACCAACGCCGGCATGGTGCAGTTCAAGGACGTGTTCCTCGGGCGCGACAGGCGTGGCTACAGCCGCGCCGCCTCCTCCCAGCGCTGCGTCCGGGCCGGCGGCAAACACAACGATCTCGAGAACGTGGGTTATACCGCCCGGCACCATACCTTCTTCGAGATGCTGGGCAACTTCAGCTTCGGCGACTACTTCAAGCGCGACGCCATCGTCTACGCCTGGGAGCTCCTGACGAAGGTCTGGAAGCTGCCGCCCGACCGGCTCTGGGTCACGGTCTACGCGACCGACGACGAGGCCTACGAGGTCTGGGCCAAGGATGTGGGGGTGCCGAAGGAGCGCATCGTGCGCATCGGCGACAAACCCGGCGGGCAGAAGTACCAGAGCGACAACTTCTGGCAGATGGCGGACACGGGCCCCTGCGGACCCTGCTCGGAGGTCTTCTGGGACCATGGCCCCGGCATCCCCGGCGGGCCGCCCGGCTCCACGGAGGCGGAGGGCGACCGCTACGTGGAGATCTGGAACCTGGTGTTCATGCAGTTCGACCGCTCGGCGGACGGCGTGCTGACGAAGCTGCCCAAGCCCTGCGTGGATACAGGCATGGGCCTCGAGCGTGTCGCAGCCGTGATGCAGAAGGTCCATTCCAACTACGACATCGACCTCTTCAAGCATCTCTTGCAGGCCGCGGCCTCAGCCACCCATGCGCAGGATCTCGCGAGCCCCTCGCTCCGGGTCATCGCCGACCACATCCGCGCCTGCGCCTTCATGATCACGGACGGCGTCCTGCCCTCCAACGAGGGCCGCGGCTACGTGCTGCGCCGCATCATCCGCCGCGCCATCCGCCACGGCTACAAGCTGGGGCAGGAGAAACCCTTCTTCCACAAGCTGGTCGCGGCGCTCGATGAGGAGATGGGCGAGGCCTATCCCGAATTGCACAAGGCCGCGAAGCACGTGGAGAAGGTGCTGCTGCAGGAAGAGGAACGTTTCGCCGAGACCCTGCAGCAGGGCATGGGCCTGCTGGACTCCGCCATCAAGGGCCTCAAGGGGAAGACCATCCCCGGCGAGACGGTGTTCAAGCTCTACGACACCTACGGTTTCCCTGCGGACCTCACCAACGACATCGCCCGGGAGCGGGGACTCACCATAGATAGCGCCGGTTTCGAGAAGGAGATGGATGCGCAGCGGGAACGGGGTCGGGCCGCGAGCCAGTTCGGGGCCGATTACGGCCAGGACGTGGAGATCGAGGGTGAGACTGCGTTCAAGGGCTACGAGACGCTTGCCCATAAGGGCAAGGTCACGGCCCTGTTCCGGGGAAAAGACGCTGTGCAGAAGCTCAGCGCAGGCGAGCAGGGCATGGTGATACTGGACCAGACGCCTTTCTATGCGGAATCCGGCGGCCAGGTGGGGGACCAGGGCGTGCTCAAGGCTGGTGCCAATGAATTCAAAGTCGTCGACACCCAGAAGCGGGGCGGCGGCGCCCACGCCCATCTGGGCACTGTGACCAGGGGCGAGATCAAAGTCGGCGACGCGATGGACGCCCAGGTGGACGCGGCGCTCCGCGCGGCCACGGTGCTGAACCATTCCGCGACGCACCTCCTGCACGCGGCTTTGCGCCAGGTGCTCGGCACCCACGTGACCCAGAAGGGCTCGCTGGTGGCGCCGGACCGGTTGCGCTTCGATTTCTCCCATTACCAGGCGGTTGCGCCGGATGAGCTCGAGAAGATCGAGACCCTGGTCAACGACGAGGTCCGCCGCAACGAGGCGGCGGACGTGCGCGAGATGGGCTACGACGAGGCCATCAAGTTCGGCGCCATGGCGCTCTTCGGCGAGAAATACGGCAGCGTGGTACGAGTGATGAAGTTCGGGGACTTCTCCACCGAGCTCTGCGGCGGCACCCACGTGCATCGCACCGGCGACATCGGCCTGTTCAAGATCGTGAGCGAGGGCGGCATCGCCGCCGGCGTGCGCCGCATCGAGGCCTTGACCGGCGCCGGCGCGCTCGGCTACGTGCGCCGGCTGGAAGACGTGCTGCGCCAGTCGGAAGCGCTGCTGCGCACCGGCCGGGACGAGGTGGTGGCGAAGACCGAAGCGCTCCTGGAACGCAACAAGCAGCTCGAGAAGCAACTGGCCCAGGCCTCCGGCAAACTCGCCGCCAACCGCGGCGACGAACTCTCCTCGCAAGCGCAGAGCATCGGCTCCGCCAAGGTGCTGGCGGCCGCCGTGGACGGCGTGGAGGGCGCCGGCTTGAGAGACCTCCTGGACCAGCTTAAGAACAAACTCGGCTCGGCGGTCATCGTGCTGGGCGCCTCGGCCGAGGGCAGAGTGAGCCTCATCGCCGGCGTGACTTCCGACCTGACGTCCAAAGTGAAGGCCGGGGAGCTCGTGAACATGGTAGCCCAGCAAGTGGGCGGCAAGGGCGGCGGCCGGCCGGACATGGCCCAGGCGGGCGGCAACGATCCCTCCAAGCTGGAGGCGGCCCTCAAGTCCGTTCCCGACTGGGTGAGGGGTAAAATCTCCTAGCAACAACCAACAAGGCCTGTTGCGCTTGGCATTCCTGCGTTGCGCTTCGGCTC
>DATIEQ010000136.1:0-2507 GCA_035455665.1 Gammaproteobacteria bacterium
CATCAGGATCAAGGCGATCGGGATGTACTCCATGGCGTTCGCGTGGCAGCGGATGGCGCGCAGCATCACTTCCTTGCCGCCGTCGCCCAGGTCCACCTTCTGTTTCCCGCGCGTCACGGAGACGCGCACCGCGAGCGCCACCAGCAGCAGGGCGGAAAGAGCGGCGTATAGAGCTGTGATGTATTGCATGTGATTTCTCCCCAGTTGTTTAGCAGTCAGGGGTTCCGAACCCCTCAGTCTTCGTGATACGCCCAGTGCCAGGGTTCGTAAGTGATGCCGTGCGGGTTACCGCGCGGATAGGAGAGCTTGAACCCGTGCCGCCCGGCGTGCTTCTGCAGCCAGGCGAAGGCGGTGGTGGTCTCGAAGCCCTGTTCCAGCGGCGGGCAGTCGGCCGAGGTCAGGTCCAGCGCGCGGCCGGTGTGGTGCTCGCTGTAGCCGGGCGCTGCGTTGACGCGCAACACCTCGGCGATGCGGCGGCCGTTGTCGAGTTTCCGGGCGATGAGTCCACGCTGGTAGTCCACGCTGCGGAAGGCGGAGACCACGAGCAAGCCGATGCCGTCCAACGCTGCCGCCGCGCGCATGCGCGCCCAGGCTTCCGCGGCGCGCGGCGCGAGTTGTTGTTCACGTCCGGAGATATCCGCGCCGATGCCGACCAACTCCACCGCCTCCTCGCAGAGCGCGAGCTTGAAGCGCGCCGCGTAGTCCGACGGGATGCCGAGCTCCCGGTGGATGGCGGCGACGGTGGCGGCGTAATCCGCACTGGCCTTCTTGGGTGCCGTCTTCATCCGCTCAGCCCTTCTGGTAGGTGCCCATGAGCACCGCCTGCGCGAGCACGTGGCCCTGCATGGCCGCTTCGAGTTGCGTCTTGGTGGGTTGCTTCAAGTCGGGCAGTACCGTGTCCAGGGCGTAGAGCTTGTGGAAGTAGCGGTGCCGTCCGATGGGCGGGCAAGGCCCGCCGTAACCCGTATGCTCGAAGTCGGTCACGCCCTCGCGGGTGCCGGCCGGAAGCGCCTTGGCGGCGTCCTCGGCGAGGGCATGCACGCTCGCGGGGATGTCGTAGAGCACCCAGTGCACCCAGGTCATCTTGGGCGCCGCGGGATCCGGCGCGTCCGGGTCATCCATGATGAGGGCATAGCTTTTGGTGCCTGCGGGCGCGCCGCCCCAGGCGAGCGGCGGTGAATGGTCGCCGCCCTGGCAGGTGAAACGGCGGTCCATGGAACCCTGATCCTGGAACGCCGGCGAGGTGAGTCTGAACGCAGCCATGGGCTTGTCCTCCGCGGCGCTGCCCGCCGCGGCCGCGAGCAGGAGCGCGGCGAACATCGCCGCGCGCCGTGCCGCTGGAAGCTGCCGGAACGAGGTCATGCGCGTTAAGTATAGGGGCAGCGGCATCTACTCGAGGAAGACCATCTTCTTCCAGATGTGCCGTCCGGTGAGTGCATGCAAGACTGCCGCGCCCACGTGCAATACCAGATAGGTCGGAATCCAGACGGACGCCGCCTGGTGGATCTCCTTGAGGTCGTGTAACCAGCCCACCGCTCGTTCGCCGGGCACGAGGGTCATGCTCATGAGCGTGCCGGAAGCGCCCTGCCAGGTGAAGAGCAGGAGCCCCAGGCTCTGCACTGCCGCATTGAGCCCACGATGGGTGACGGGCTCGGGTAACTTGAGATGTCGGAGTGTGACCAGGTCAGCCTTCACATAAGCGAAGCGTTCGCGGGTGTAAGGAACCCAAGTGCCGAAGCGCGATTCACGTGGGCCGAAGAATCCGTAGAGCAGCCGCAGGGCGAGGAACAGGGCGAAGCCCAGGCCCACGTACATATGCAGGAGATAACCGTCGTGCACCGGCTTGTGGTAGTCGCCCGCGTCTTCGCCGATCCACCAGGCGGTCACGCCGAAGGCGAGCAGACCGAGATGCAGTACACGAGTGGGGATGTCCAGCCTGACGTCGTCTTCCGCCATGCGCGCGCTCAACCGCGGCCTGGGCGCGCGCCCAGGAGACGCGCCGGTAAGAACAAGATCGCGCGCAACAACTCGAACACGGCGTCCACGGTGATGCCGACGAGGCGCAGCGGCAGGAGCAGCAGCCAGATGAGGGGATACAGGACGAGTGCGGCGAGCGCCAGCGGCCAGCACAGCACCAGCAGGATGAGCCAGAGGATGAATCCGGTGAATCCTCGCATGCTGACATCATAGCAGCGGGTTCGCGGCAATGTCGCGAACAGGCATACACGGATGTATGCCCTGGGCCACAAGCGGAGCGTGATGCGTAGCGCAGTGCTCCTTGAACCCACTGATAGAATGCCGAGATGGACGTCACCGCCATCCTCGACCCGCTGAATCCCGCGCAACGGGAAGCGGTGTCGGCGGAGGCGGCGCCGACCCTGGTGCTCGCCGGGGCGGGGAGCGGCAAGACCCGCGTCCTGGTGCACCGCATCGCCTGGCTGCTGCAGGTGGAGCAGGCCTCACCCTTCGGTATCCTCGCGGTCACCTTCACCAACAAGGCGGCGGGC
>DATIEQ010000137.1:0-16071 GCA_035455665.1 Gammaproteobacteria bacterium
GCGCCGCCCTCGGCAACATGGGTGAGGACGACTGGCGCTGGCACATGTACGACACCGTCAAGGGTTCCGACTGGCTCGGGGACCAGGACGCCATCGAGTACATGTGCAAGGAAGCGCCCCAGGCGGTCATCGAACTGGAGCATTACGGCGTACCGTTCTCCCGCACCGAGGACGGCAAGATCTACCAGCGCCCCTTCGGCGGCATGACCACCCGTTTCGGCGAGGGCACGGCGCAGCGCACCTGCGCGGCGGCCGACCGCACCGGCCACGCCATGTTGCACACCCTCTACCAGCAGAGCCTTAAGCACCAGGCGGAGTTCTTCGTCGAGTACTTCGCCCTCGACCTCCTCGTCGAGGACGGCATGTGCCGCGGCGTCATGGCCTGGGACCTCGCCACAGGTACGCTGCACCGCTTCCTCGCCCAGCAGACCATCCTCGCCACCGGCGGCTACGGCCGGGCGTATTTCTCCTGCACTTCGGCCCACACCTGCACCGGCGACGGCAACGGCATGGTGCTGCGCGCCGGACTGCCGCTGCAGGACATGGAGTTCATCCAGTTCCACCCCACCGGTATCTACGGCGCCGGCTGTCTCATCACCGAGGGGGTGCGCGGCGAGGGGGGTTACCTTACCAATTCGAACGGCGAACGCTTCATGGAACGCTATGCGCCGAACGCCAAGGACTTGGCATCCCGCGACGTGGTCTCACGCTCCATGACCATCGAGATCCGCGAAGGCCGTGGCGTGGGCCCAGAGAAGGACCACATCCATCTGCACCTGGAGCACTTGGGACCGGATGTGATCCACGAGCGCCTGCCGGGCATCGCCGAGAGCGCGCGCATCTTCGCCGGTGTGGACGTGACCAAGCAGCCCATCCCGGTGCTGCCGACCGTGCACTACAACATGGGCGGCATCCCCACCAATTACCACGGCGAGGCCCTGACCCTGAAGGACGGCGACCCGGACAGCATCATCCCGGGCCTCATGGCCATCGGCGAAGCGGCCTGCGTCTCGGTCCATGGAGCGAACCGTCTGGGCTCGAACTCGCTGCTGGATCTCGTGGTCTTCGGCCGCTCCGCGGCCCACCGCTGCGCCGAGACGGTGAAGCCGGGCAAGACCAAGCGCGACCTGCCCAAGGCAGCCGCCGATGCGGTGCTGGCGCGTTTCGACAAGCTGCGTCACGCCTCGGGCTCCGAGCCCACGGCCCAGGTACGCCTACGCATGCAGAAGGTGATGCAGTCCGACGCCGCCGTGTTCCGCACCGGCAAATCGCTGGAGGAGGGCAAGGCGCGCCTGAGACAAGTCTTCGACTCCTTCCAGCATGTGAAGGTCGCGGATCGTTCGCTCATCTGGAACACGGACCTCGTTGAGACCCTCGAGCTCGACAACCTGCTGGGTTGCGCCACCGTCGCCATGGCCGGCGCCTTGAACCGCCAGGAGAGCCGCGGCGCCCATGCCCGCGAGGATTTCCCGGAGCGTGACGACAAGAACTGGATGAAGCACACCCTCGCCTGGATGGATGCGAAAGGCAGCGTGAAGCTCGACTACCGCCCGGTGCACATGCAGACGATGACGAACGAAGTGCAGCCTATCCCGCCCAAGAAGCGCGTCTATTGAGTAGAGGCAGCAGCAATGGCTGAATTTCTGTTACCCAAGAACTCCCGCGTCAAGGAAGGCAAGACCTTCAAGGCCGCGGACGGCGCCAAGAACGTCAAGCGTTTCCGGGTCTACCGCTACGATCCGGACAGCGGCGAGAACCCGCGCCTGGACACCTACGAGGTGGACATGGACAAGTGCGGGCCCATGGTCCTGGACGCCCTGCTCAAGATCAAGAACGAGATCGATTCCACGCTCACCCTGCGCCGCTCCTGCCGCGAAGGCATCTGCGGTTCCTGCGCCATGAACATCGACGGCACCAACACGCTCGCCTGCACCAAAGCCTGCAGCGAGATCAAGGGTGACGCGAAGGTCTACCCCTTGCCCCACATGAAGGTGGTGAAAGATCTGGTGCCGGACCTCACGAACTTCTACGCGCAATACGCCTCTATCAAGCCCTGGATCCGCACCCAGTCGGCGCCGCCGGACCGGGAGCGGCTGCAGTCGAAGGAGGAGCGTGAGAAGCTGGACGGCCTCTACGAGTGCATCCTCTGTGCCTGCTGCTCCACCAGCTGCCCGAGCTATTGGTGGAACAGCGACCGTTATCTCGGTCCCGCCATCCTGCTGCAGGCTTACCGCTGGATCGTGGACAGCCGCGACGAGGCGACGGGCGAGCGGCTGGACGAGCTGGAAGATCCGTTCAAGCTGTACCGCTGCCACACCATCATGAATTGCACCCGTACCTGCCCGAAAGGCCTCAATCCCGCGAAAGCCATCGGCGAGATAAAGAAATTACTGGTGGCGCGGCAACACTGAGGTATGACGGAACTCGCTCAACTGCGGTGGAAATGTCGCAGAGGCATGAAAGAACTTGATGTCCTGCTCGAAAGGTATCTGAACACGAGATATCCCGGCGCTGATGTGGAAGAGCAGGGCGCCTTCCGGGCCTTGCTGGAGCTTCAAGACCCCACGCTCTACGCCTATGTGACCGGCCGCGAGCGGCCCGAGACCGAGGACCAACGCCGTGTCGTCGACGCCCTACGACGAACCCCTTGAATTGCCCATCCGCCCGTCGCGGCTGATCGCGACCTTGCTCTGCGGCATGCACCTGACCGCCGCGGTGGTCTGCGTGGAAGTGCCCGTGCCCTTTACCTGGCGTGCGGCGCTGCTCTTCGCCGTCATCAGTGCCTTCTTCTGGAACGCTTTCCTCTACGCGCGGCGTACGCCGAAACGGATCGCCTGGTCCCTGGAGCAGGGCTGGCGGCTCACGGACTGGAAAGGCCTGGAGGAGGAGGTGGAACTCTTGCCGGAAGCCTACCTCGGTCCCTGGCTCATGATCGCCCACTTCCGTGACGCGACGGGCAAGCGGCGCAGCATCATGTTGGCCCGCGACAGCGCGGGTATGGACGGCCTGCGTCGCTTGAGGGTTTTGCTGCGATACGGCACGCCGAAGCGATAAGGACGCTTGCTACGCATCCCTATTTGCGGCAGCGTCCTGCTGCCGCAAATAGTCCAGCCCACACATCCATGTGCGGTCGCTCGCGTGAGTACGGCTCGCCCGCTCGCGATCCATGGCGGACATCCTGTCCACCCGCTTGACGCATGCGTCAAGCCCAGCTCACATCCAGGCGGCTGCCGGCGAAGTTCGGCGGTACGAGGACGGTATTCTGGGGCGCGCGGGTCTTGTCCGGCTCCGGGTAATCGAGGGTGTAGTGCAGGCCGCGGCTCTCCTTGCGGCTGCGGGCGGACTGGATGATGAGCGTCGCCACCGTGGTCAGGTTGCGGAGCTCGATGAGGTCGCTGGTGACGCGGAAGTTGCCGTAGTACTCCTCGATCTCGTGCTGCAGGAGCTCGACCCGGCTCAGCGCGCGTTTCAGGCGCTTGTCGGTGCGCACGATGCCCACGTAGTCCCACATGAAGTGCCGGAGCTCGCTCCAGTTGTGGGACACCACCACTTCCTCGTCGGAGTCGGTGACCCGGCTCTCATCCCAGTGGGGGAGCTTGCCGGGCTTCTTACCGGAGGCATCCTGCCGGCGGATGTCCTCCGCGGCAGCAGTGCCGAACACCACGCATTCCAAGAGCGAGTTGCTGGCCATGCGGTTCGCGCCATGCAACCCCGTGAACGCGGCTTCGCCCACGGCGTAGAGGCCCGGCAGGTCGGTGCGGCCATGCAGGTCCGTGAGTACACCGCCACAGGTGTAATGGGCGGCGGGTACCACGGGGATAGGTCCCTTCGTCATGTCGTAGCCGTAATCGAGGCAACGGGCGTGGATGGTGGGGAAATGCTCGCGGATGAATTCCGCCGGCCGGTGGCTGATGTCGAGCAACACGTGGTCGGATCCCAAGCGTTTCATCTCATGGTCGATGGCGCGCGCGACGATGTCGCGGGGCGCGAGTTCGCTGCGCGGGTCGAACTTCTGCATGAACTCGCTCTTGTCCGGGAGCAGCAATTTTCCACCCTCGCCGCGCACCGCTTCCGAGATCAGGAAGGACTTGGCGTGGGGGTGGTAGAGACAGGTGGGGTGGAACTGCATGAACTCCAGGTTGGCGACGCGGCAACCGGCACGCCAGGCCATGGCGATGCCATCGCCCGTGGAACCGTCCGGGTTGCTGGTGTAGAGGTAGGCTTTGTTGGCACCGCCGGTGGCGAGCACCACGTGGCGCGCCGCGACGGTCACGACTCTCTGGCGGCGGCGGTCCAAGAGATAGGCGCCGTGGCAGCGCGGCTCGGCGAGGCCGAGCTTCGCCGAGGTGATGAGGTCCACGGCGATGTGCTGCTCCAGCAGCGTGACGTTCGTGCGGCCGCGGACTTGGGATTCGAGGGTGGTCTCGATCTCCCGGCCCGTGGCGTCGGCCGCGTGCACCACGCGCCGATGGCTGTGACCCCCTTCGCGGGTGAGGTGGTAGCCCCCGGGTTCGCCTTCCTCATCCCGGGTGAATTTGACCCCGGCGGCGATGAGCCAGCGTATGCACTCGGGTCCTTGTTCCACCACGTAGCGTACGGTCTCGGGGTCGCATAGCCCCGCCCCCGCGGCCAGGGTGTCGTCTATATGGGATTCGATGGAATCGGCCTTGTCGAGCACCGCGGAGATGCCCCCCTGGGCATAGAGCGTGCTGCCTTCCGCCAGGGCGCCCTTGGAGACCAAGGCGACACGGCAGTCCGCCGGCAGGTGCAGGGCCAGGGTGAGCCCGGCGGCGCCGCTGCCGATGATGAGTACATCGTAGGCCGTAGTCTGCTGCATGAGGAGGTTGGCGGTTCTGGGCGTCCCAGGGCTTTCGGGGGCTGATAGAATGCCAGATGAAGGGCGGTTCAGGCCCCGGAAGGGCACGGAAAATACCCCAATCCTCCCGTTTTTGGCGAACTTTTCCTCTTTGGGATGGTCCCAGAATGTGTGCAGGCCATGAACATCCCCCGGCCAGTCGCTGAGAGCCTGCCCGGGGGGGCGGACTCCGACCGGCTATTGGTGGAGCGCGTACAGCGGGGCGACAAGGCCGCCTTCGATCTGCTGGTGCGCAAGTACCAGCACAAGATCGTGAAGCTCATCACCCGCTACGTACACGACGGCAGCGAGGCGCTGGATGTGTCGCAGGAGGCGTTCATCAAGGCATACCGGGCGATACACGGGTTCCGCGGCGACAGCGCGTTCTATACCTGGCTCTACCGGATCGCCATCAACACCGCCAAGAACCATCTGATGGCGGAAGGCCGGCGGCCCCTGGATCGCGGCGTGGACCTGCAGGATCCGGAGCAGTACGACATGCAGGCCCGGCTCCGGGACAACGATACCCCCGAGCGGCTGCTGCTCACGGATGAGATCCAACGGACCGTGGAGCAGTCCATCGAAGATTTACCGGAGGATCTGCGCACCGCCATCGTGCTGCGCGAGATTGAGGGCATGAGTTACGAACAGATCGCTGAAGCCATGTCCTGCCCGGTGGGCACGGTGCGGTCGCGGATATTCCGCGCGCGTGAGGCGATTGACAGATGTTTGCGTCCTTTACTCGATTGAGGTTTTAAGAGGCGATTATGTCGGACAAGTTGCGGGAGCAGATTTCGGCGCTGGCGGACGACCACCTGCCCCAGGGCGAGCACGAGTTGCTGCTGCGGCGTTTCGCCGTGGATAAGGCGTTGCTGGCTTGCTGGGAGCGCTATCACCTGATCGGCGAGGCGATGCGAAAGAACCTGCCGCAGACAGACACCCGTAGGCTCGCTGATCGCGTCATGGCGGAGATCCGACCGGAAACGGTTGTCGTGGAGGTGGAAAAGGCAGGGCCGGCGTTTCTGCTCAGCAGGGCACTCGCTGGGTTTGTGGTGGCTGCCTCGGTGGCGGTCATTGCGGTTCTCGGTCTGCGGCACGATACACGCATGCAGCAGACGGCCGCGGCGCCTGCGGAGATCGTCCCCGCGGGTGCGGGCTTGCCGCAGGAGCCGCTCTCCTATGGTTTCGTGAACGGCGCGAGTTGGGAGGGTACGGCATCCCAGGTGCAGGCGTCCCTACGCAGTTACATGGTCAACCATGATGTCATCGTAGGCTCCATGGCGCGGGAAGCCTTGCCCGCAGCGGCCTATGTCAGGACGACCAAGGACCAGCCGGCCGAGCCTAAAACTGAGGCGGATCAGGACTCGTCCCCCCGCCAGCCCTAGGCTCCCGGGCGGCTATTGCAGCGCGCCCGCTCATTGACCACAATCCGCCTTCACCATGAGGGCGTCCATACCCTATCTGCTGGCATTTCTCGCCGGTCTGACACTGCCGGCGGCGGGAATGTGCGCGAGCCCCGCGCCCTTCCTGCATGGGAGCAGTCAATCTGCCCAGTCGGTAGAGACCGTGGCCGAGGAGTCGGTGGAGCGGGCTGACCGGATGGGCCTCGTGTTGCGCCCCTTGAGTAAGGCGGAGCGCCGCTCCCTGGGGGTCCAGGCCGGGGGTCTGCGAGTGGCACGTGTGACGGAGGGCGCTGCGCGCAAGGCAGGCTTCCTGGTGGGTGACGTCGTGCTGATGCTGGATGGCGTCAGTGTGACCGATCCCGCCCAATTCCAGCGCCTGGAACAGCAGCTTCCCCACGACCGTCCCGTACCGGTGCTGGTGCAACGCCCCGGCGCAACGCTTTTCCTGCCTCTCCACGCCGACTACTGATGTCCAGTCTCACGCTGTATCACCGGCGCGGGTGCCACCTGTGCGAGCAGATGCTTGCCTCCCTGTATGGGCTCTATGGCGATGAGCTCGAGGTGGAGCTCGTGGACGTGGACGGGGATGCGGAGCTCAAGGAGCGTTACGGTAAGCGCGTCCCGGTGCTGGCGGGTGGGGGCAAGGTGGTCTGCGAGGCGCGCCTGGACGAGGTGGCGGTCGATGCGTATTTCCAGTGGCGTGCCGGCATCGGCTGAAAGCGCTTTGCTTCCATATCCTTGGGAAAAGCCCGTCCGTGGGCTTTCCCCATCGTCGAGTCCGGTACGGGGTCGGACCCGGCTCTAGACTCTGAGGGCTCTATATCCCTGTATCGCCATACTCTGAAACGCTATAATACCTTGTCCCGGAAGACGTTTTACGCCATCCGGCAACGCGGCTCACGGCATCCCTTCGGGCCGCCGAAGCTCACTCCCCTTATAATGAAGCGATACCGGCCCTGCCGTGGATATGCAACGCATCCGCAATTTCTCCATCATCGCCCACATCGACCACGGCAAATCCACGCTCGCTGACCGCTTCATCCAACTCTGCGGCGGCTTGGAAGCGCGCGAGATGGAAGAGCAGGTGCTGGACTCCAATCCCATCGAGCGGGAGCGGGGCATCACCATCAAGGCCCAGAGCGTGTCCCTGCAGTACCGGGCGCGTGACGGTCAGGCTTACCAACTCAATTTCATCGATACCCCAGGCCACGTGGATTTCTCCTACGAGGTGTCCCGTTCCTTGGCCGCTTGCGAGGGCGCGCTCCTGGTGGTGGACGTGTCCCAGGGCGTGGAAGCCCAGAGCGTCGCCAACTGTTACACGGCGCTCGACCAGGGACTCGAGGTGATGCCGGTCCTGAACAAGATAGACCTTCCGAACGCCGAGCCCGACAAGGTGGCGCACGAGATCGAGGAGATCATCGGTATCGGTGCCACGGACGCGGTGCGTGTCAGCGCTAAGACAGGTGAGGGAGTGTCGGACCTGCTCGAAGCACTGGTGAAACGTATCCCGCCACCAAAGGGCCAGGAAGACGGCCCCCTGCAGGCGCTCATCGTAGATTCCTGGTTCGATAACTTCGTCGGCGTCGTGTCCTTGGTACGGGTGATGAACGGCAGTCTGCGCCCGCGGCAGAAGCTTCTTGTCATGTCCACGGGGCGCGCTCACGAGGTAGACCGGGTGGGCATATTCACGCCCAAGATGCGCGACAAGAGTGCACTCATGACCGGTGAAGTGGGGTACGTGATCGCTGGCATCAAGGAGATCGATGGAGCACCGGTCGGTGATACCTTTACCCTGGCGGACCGACCTTGCGCCGAGGCACTGCCCGGTTTCAAGCAGGTACAACCTCGCGTGTTCGCCGGGTTGTTTCCGGTGAGTTCCGACGACTACGAGAATTTTCGCGAGGCGCTGCGAAAATTGCGGTTGAACGACTCAGCTTTACACTTCGAGCCGGAGACATCCACTGCTCTCGGTTTCGGTTTCCGCTGCGGCTTCCTGGGGCTGCTGCACATGGATATCGTGCAGGAGCGTCTGGAGCGGGAATACAATATCAACCTCATTACCACGGCACCGACGGTTATCTACGAAGTCGAGACCACGGCAGGCGCGGTGACCTACGTCGACAACCCCTCGAAGTTGCCGCCGGTCGACAAGATCGACGAGATCCGTGAGCCCATCATTACGGCCAACATACTGGTACCGCAGCAGTACGTGGGCTCGGTCATGACACTTTGCCAGGAGAAGCGCGGCGTGCAGCAGAAGATGCTGTATCACGGATCGCAGGTCGCGTTGGCGTACGACATGCCGCTCAACGAGGTGGTGCTGGATTTCTTCGACCGGTTGAAATCAGTGAGCCGGGGTTATGCTTCCTTCGACTACAGCTTCACCCGTTTCCAGGCAGCACCGCTCGTGAAGCTGGATCTCCTGATCAACGGTGACAAGGTTGATGCGTTATCCACCATCGTCCACCGGGACAACGCCTACGTGCGTGGCCGTGAGCTGTGCGAGAAGATGCAAGAGCTCATACCCCGGCAGATGTTCGAGGTGGCCATCCAGGCGGCCATCGGCTCGCACGTCATCGCACGGACCACGGTCAAGGCATTGCGCAAGAACGTCACCGCCAAGTGCTACGGCGGCGACATCACCCGCAAGCGCAAGCTGCTGGAGAAGCAGAAAGAGGGTAAGAAGCGCATGAAGCAGATTGGCACTGTGGAGATCCCCCAGGAAGCGTTCCTGGCCGTCCTCCAGGTTGGCAAGAAATGACCCTAAGCGATTAACTTATTTGGGAAGGTATCCATGCATTTCGATTTCGAACTCATCTTGACGCTCGCCACGGCCTTCACCGGGCTCGTCTGGCTCGTCGACGCTTTATATTTCGCGCCGCGCCGTGGCAAGGCCGCGTTACCCGCCGCGCCGGAGGCGGAGAACGTGAAGGGCGTGCACCGTGAGCCTATGCTGGTGGATTATTCGAAGTCCTTCTTCCCAGTCATCCTGCTGGTGCTCGTGTTGCGATCCTTTCTGGCTGAACCTTTCCATATACCGTCATCCTCCATGGTGCCGACGCTGCTGGTGGGCGATTTCATCCTGGTGAACAAGTACGATTACGGTATCCGTCTGCCGGTGCTGCATACCAAGCTGGTCAATGTCGGGGAGCCGAAACGCGGCGACGTGGCGGTGTTCCGCTACCCGGGTGACCCCAGCGTGGATTACATCAAGCGCATCGTCGCGCTGCCGGGGGACCATATTGTCTACCGCGATAAAACGCTGTATATCAATGACGTCGTCATGCCCCGGGACGACCTGGGCGCCTATACCGGACTGGATGCGGAGGATGCCGAGTTGGGCCGAGAGCACTTTGGCGGGATGGAGCATGAGGTGCTCACTATGCCTGGACGGTACAGCAACGAGGGCGAATGGACGGTTCCCGAGGGTGAATACTTCGCCATGGGCGACAACCGGGACAACAGCAACGACAGCCGTTACTGGGGTTTTGTGCCGGAAGGCAACCTGGTGGGTAAGGCGTTCTTCATCTGGATGAACAAAGACGTCTACAAGGACTCGTCGCTCTGGCGCCGGGTCGGCACCGTGATCCACTAATCACCTGTAGGACGGTTGGTGCCGTCCTTTTTAGGAGAGTTAAAGATGAATACCCGCGCGCGTCAGACCGGCCTAACCATGATCAGCTGGATAATCCTGGTGGGCATGATAGGCTTCATCGGTATCTTCGGCTTCAAGCTGTTCCCAATTTATATGGATTACTACAGCCTCAACAGCGCGATGACCACTGCTGCGAAAAACGTGACGCCGGGTGAGTCGCCGGCCCAGATCAGGACCAGCATCAGCTCTCTATTCGACGTGAACAGCGTCAACGCGATTAAATACACGGATGTCGATATCAAGACGGACCCGGATACCAAGAGCTTGGTCTTATCCTTCGATTACGACCAGCGCACGAATTTCTTCGGAAACGTCGACCTGATCGTGCACTTCGAAAGGACTTATCCGGTCAACGCGCATTGAGCAAGGCCCACGCCAGCTTACAGGAGGCGCTGGGATACGGCTTTTCGGATCGCGGACTCCTGGAGCTGGCGCTCACGCACCGGAGCGCCGGCGGGCGGAACAATGAACGTCTGGAGTTCCTCGGCGATGCGTTGATCAATCTCATCGTCGCCGAGGAACTATACCGCCGCTATGCTGATCTCGAAGAGGGGGATCTAAGCCGCCTGCGCGCGAGCCTGGTGAACCAGGAGGCGCTCGCTGATCGGGCGCGGGAACTGGACCTGGGTTCCCATCTGAAACTGGGGCCGGGCGAGCTCAAGAGCGGCGGTTACCGTCGCGCATCGATCCTCGCAGACGCTCTTGAAGCGCTGGTCGGGGCGCTGTTTCTGGATGCGGGGTTCGAGGCGACCAGTGCTGTGGTGCGGCGCTTGTTCGAGACGAGTCTAATCGCCGCTTCTTCCGCCGGCTCACTCAAGGACCCTAAGACACGCCTGCAAGAAGCGTTGCAGGCCCGCGACTTGCCACTACCGGTGTACACGGTGGTATCAGTGCGGGGCGAACCGCACCAACAGATTTTCCAGGTCAGCTGCCGCATCGAGTCCCTGCAACTGAGTACGGAGGGTGAGGCCTCGAGCCGGCGCGGGGCCGAGCAGGAAGCGGCGCGCCTTGCACTGGAGAGGTTCGACAATGGCTGAGGCGGATTTCCATGCGGGGTTCATCGCAATCTCCGGCCGTCCTAACGTCGGGAAATCCACGCTGGTGAATGCGCTTGTGGGCCGCAAGATCAGTATCGTGACGCCCAAGCCGCAGACGACCCGGCGGCGGGTACTCGGAGTGAAGACGGCTGAGCGAGCACAGCTCGTGTTCGTGGACACCCCTGGGCTGCACACCGGCGAAGGGCGGGCCCTGAACCGTGCCATGAATCGTTCCGCTTTCGCGGCGGCGAGCGAGGCCGACCTCTGTGTCCTCGTGGTGGAAGCCTTGCATTGGGAAGAGGAGGACGTCCATGCGCTGCAAAGGCTTGGAGGCCTGGATCGTCCCCTCGGACTCGTGATAAATAAGGTGGACAAGGTAAGACCTAAGGACCGCCTCTTGCCGTTCATCGAGGCGATGCAGTCGCGGCATGATTTCAGCTTCATCGTGCCGGTGTCCGCCCAGCGGCAGGAGAACCTCGCAGAACTGGAGAAGCTCCTTACCCAAGCGCTGCCGGTCTCACCTATGCTGTTTCCCGCCGATCAGTTCACTGATCAAGACGAGACGCTGCGCGCCGCCGAATTCGTGCGTGAACAGTTGATACTCGCGCTGCGACAGGAATTGCCTTATTCGGTAGCGGTACAGATCGAGGAGTCGGCGCTAGATGGGAGCCTGCTGCGTATCAGCGCGACCATCTGGGTGGAGCGCGAAGGGCAGAAGGCGATCGTCATCGGTGGAGGCGGCGGTCTGCTCAAGAACGTCGGGCGTGCGGCACGCCTGGAAATGGAGCGGGAATTCGGTCGCAAAGTGTTCCTGCAGCTCTGGGTCAAGGTACGGGAGAACTGGGCCGACGACGAGCGGGCACTCGGACAGTTGGGATTCGAGGAAGGATGAGGACCGAGCGTGTCACGCTCATACCCGCCTATATGTTGCACCAGCAGCCTTGGCGGGAGACGAGCCGTATCGTCGAGGTATGGAGCCGCGAGCATGGGCGCGTGGGGCTCGTAGCCCGTGGTGCGCGGCGGCCGCGCTCGCCCTACCGCAGTCTGCTGCAGCCTTTCCTCCCCTTGCTTGTGTCGTGGTCGCAACGCGGCGAACTCGGTAACCTGGGCGCCGTCGAGGCGGCGGGCGCCCGCGCCGAGCTTCATGGCCGGGCCTTGATGACGGCGTATTACCTCAACGAACTGCTGCTGCGCCTGCTGCCGCGTCTGGACGCCCATCCGCTGTTGTATGACCGGTATGTCCATACCGTCGAGGTCTTGATCGGCCCAATGCAGTCACGGGCGGCAGCCGTTAGGATCTTCGAGAAACATCTCCTCGCTGCCGCCGGATATGGCCTCAATCTGGATCGTGCTACCCCGCACGATGCGCCGGTACAAGCTGATGCGCAGTACCTGTACGATTTCGACGCCGGCCCAAGGCTACTCACCGGCCGGCGGGTCAGCGGACACGTCTTTCCGGGGCGGGCCCTGCTTGCCTTGCATCTCGAGCGGCTGGATGACGCGGACGACTTGCGCGCAATCCGGCGGCTGCTGCATATCGCCCTGAGGCGACACCTAGGCGAGCGTCCCTTGAAGACCTCGCAGGTGATGCGGGCACTCGCCCGTTGAAGCGCCGCAGGCGGAGGATCCCATGAGTTCTGTTGAGGACATCGCCCTCGGCGTCAATATCGACCACGTGGCCACGTTGCGCCAGGCCCGCGGCACCTCCTATCCGGACCCGCTGGAGGCGGTGCGAATAGTGGAGGGCGCGGGAGCGGATTCCATCACCGCCCATTTGCGCGAGGATCGACGCCACATCCAGGACCGCGACATCGTTGAGATCAGCAAAGCGATCAAGACGAGACTCAATCTCGAGATGGCCTTGACGGAAGAGATGCTCGCTTTCGCCTGCCGTCTCAAACCCCAAGATTGTTGCCTCGTGCCGGAGCGGCGCCAGGAGCTGACTACGGAAGGTGGGCTGGAGGTGACGAGCAGGGTGCCATTGGTGCGTGAGGCGATACAACGGCTTGCTGCTGCAGGCATACGGGTCGCGCTGTTCATCGATCCGGACACGCGGCAGGTCGAGGCCGCGGCAGAGGCGGGCGCACCGGTGGTGGAACTCCATACAGGCACCTATGCTGATGTCGGCGTGGAGCGACGACCCCAAGAGCTCGAGCGGCTCGCGATAGCGGCGCGCCGCGCGGCGACACTCGGCATCGAAGTCCACGCGGGCCATGGCCTGCATTTTGAGAACGTGAAGCCGGTCGCTGCGCTGCCTGAGATAACCGAGTTGAACATCGGCCACGCCATCATCTCACGGGCTGTCTTGAGCGGGCTCGCCACGGCGGTGCGGGATATGAAGCGCCTCATGCTGGACGCGCGCACATGATCCATGGGGTTGGCACCGACGTGGTACAGGTAGCGCGCATCGAGGCCGTATGGCGCAAGCGCGGTGATGCGTTCGCACGGAGGATACTCATGCCACAGGAACTGGCGGCGTTCATCAAATCGAAGAATCCGGTGCGCTTCCTCGCCATGCGTTTCGCTGCCAAGGAAGCCGTGGTTAAAGCCTTGGGGACCGGCTTCCGCCATGGCGTGTGGGTGCGGGATGTGGGCATGACGGCGGACTTCCGCGGCAAACCTTGCGTGATCTTTTCGCCGCGGGGGGAGGAGATATGCCGGAAACTGGGCGTGGGCGCCGCGCACGTGAGCCTAACCGACGAGGCGGGATTGGTGGTCGCCATGGCAGTGGCGGAAACCTTGGAAAAAGAACTCTGAAATTACAGCAGGGAGAGCTAGCATGAAATTCAGACGTGCCAGCACGCTAGCCATGTCATTCGAAGACGGGCAGGTGGCCATACATAATTTTCTCACCAAGACCAGCTTCAGCTGTTCAGAGCAATGTCTCACTTTCCTTGCAGATTTGGATGATTGGAATACGGGTGAACAGCTGTTTGCATACTTTCCGGATACAGATCGAAACGGGGTAGCGGCTCAAATTACCAGACTCGTTGCATTGAACGCCCTTCTGGTGAAGGGCAGTCCGCAAGCGGAGCTGGATGAGAAATACCGAAAATCATGGCAATGGGGTGCGGTAACGGGGTTTTATCACTTCAGCAGCCGCAACACGCGTTTTCTGAACGGTAAGGCTGCTCGCCTGTTCATACGCAAACGCAAAGCTATGCGTCCGTCGCCATCACTGTATAAGTCAAATGCGGGTGCCACTAAGGTAGTGCCGCTGCCAGCTACCGATGTCGGTATAGAGCCATTCGCGACAATGCGCACCCGTCGCAGCGAGAGGAAATTTCTGGGTGAGCCTGTTAGGCTGCAAGCGCTTGCAGACTGCCTGTTCGCCGGCAACGGCATCGTGGACTTCGTTGTGGATAAGGACTTCGGCCGGCTACCGCTGACCATGACCCCGTCTGGCGGCGCACGTAACCCTTATGAGCTTTACCTGTACGCCAATCGCGTCGAGAAACTGAAACCCGGCTTCTACCATTACTCTGCCCGATCACGTGACCTGGGGTTGATTCGTCCTGGGCGCGTTGACATCCAAGAAATGCTTGCTGGGCAAAAATGGCCCACCACGGCGGGCGCCATCATTTTCCTCACGGCGTTCTTCCCGCGGACCATGTGGAAGTACCACATGCCCCTGGCGTACCGCGTGGTGCTGATGGAGGCGGGCTTCATCGGCCAGAACATCGCCTTAGCAGCGACCTATCATGGCATGTCGGCGGTGCCATCTGGAGCACTGGACAACGGTTTGGTAGAGCGCTATCTCGGGGTGCCTGAGGTAGAGACCGCGGTGGTATTAAGCATGAGTTTGGGTAAGGCGTCGGGGAATTAGGTTTTCAACCGTTTCGCACGCGTTCGCCGTTCATGCCGGTCGATGTGTTGGCGTAGCAGATCCACTAGCTGCTGCTCGTTGAAGGGTTTCATCAGGAAGTCGTCCATGAGCCCTTGTGTAGCCTGGTTGCGGATATCCGGCATCACGTCGGCACTCATGGCGATGATGGGGGCAACCGATTCACCGTAAGTCGAGCGCAGGCGTGCCGCGGTCTCGATGCCGTCCAGCCCGGGCATGTGTATGTCCAACAGCGCCGCATGCCACACTCCCCGTGCCGCCAGGTCGAGCAGCTCAAGCCCCGTTGCGGCCTCCGCGGTGCGGAAGCCCGCCTGGTTCAGCATGGTGACGAGGAGGCGCCGGTTAATGCGGTTGTCGTCCGCGACCAGCACCAGTGCCGCGTCTGTGGGTGGTGTGACCGGGGTCCGGTGTGACACCGCTCGAGCGTTGCTTTCCTGCTTAAGGGCAGTCTGTAACAAGGATTGCAGTTCCAAGTGTACGGTCTTTTCACGGGCGTTTTTGCTCAGCACCCGGCGATATAAGGCTTCCGAGAGATGTCTCAGGGCTTGGCGTTCGATGCGAGGGGCGAGCACGAGCGTGGGTGGCAATGTGGACGGGAGTCTGTGTTGTAACTCCAGTAGCTGGGATAGGTCGCGTTCGCTTAAGGATATCATCACCGCATCTGCCTGCAGGGTGTCTGCGGCTTCCAGATCGTCTATGACTCGAACCTCTGCGCCCATACGCGCGAGGCAGGAACGCCAGGCCTGGTTCGAGAGCGGGTGGGTGTCGTACAGCAGCACGCGCGGCCTAGAGGCGAGCTGTGGGCGGTGCACAGCGTTCTTCTGCAACCTGAAGTGCAGCTGGAAGCCGAAGCGCGTACCCTTGCCAACCTTGCTCGTAACGTGGATCTCGCCACCCATGAGGTCCAGCAGCTTCTTGCAGATGGCGAGGCCAAGGCCCGTGCCTTCCACGTGGTGACGGGTAGAGATGCGCCCGCGCGCGTAGGCAGTGAACAGTTGAGTGACTTCGCTTTCTGGGATGCCGATGCCGGTGTCGTTCACTATGAAGCTGAGGCCGACATCGCGTTCATCTTGCGCCTGTGTATTCACTTCAATGCTGACAGAGCCCGATTCGGTGAACTTAATGGCGTTACTCAGCAGGTTGGTGAGTACTTGGCGCAGGCGCAAGGGGTCGCCGCGTAACTGCAGTGGCGTCTCTGGTGGGATCATGCGCACCAGCTCAAGCCGTTTTTGGTAGGCGGTGGGCGCAAGCAGTTCGAGGGTGCTCTCGATCACCTC
>DATIEQ010000138.1:0-7652 GCA_035455665.1 Gammaproteobacteria bacterium
AGAAATCCAGGATCCACTCGCCGCACAGCAGCGCGACCGCCAGCACCACGCCCACCGTGAGGGCAGCCGTGAGCGCCGTACGGTTGCGCTCCGCCGCGGTCTGGTTATAGGTGAGGTTGATGAAGATCGGGATGACGCCGATGGGGTTGAGGATCGCCACCAGCCCCGCGAAGAACTTTAGGTATTCGACCCAACCGCTCATGCCGTCTCCCGAAGCCGCGCGCGGCGGCCTGCTGCATCATGGCGAATTGCCGCTCACGGTACAATCCCTCATTCAGCCACGTTGATCCCCCTATGGCCGTGACCGACCCCGACTGGAAAATCCGCTACAGCCGTCACTTGGCCTTGCCGGGCTTCGGCACCGAAGGTCAGGAATGGCTGGCCCGTGGCAGCGTGTTGCTGGTAGGACTCGGCGGACTAGGCTCACCGGCGGCGCTCTATCTCGCCGCCGCCGGCGTCGGTCGGCTGTTGCTCAACGACTTCGACCACGTGGACCCGAGCAACCTGCAGCGACAGATCCTGTACGGCGATGCATCCGTGGGCAAGCCCAAGACCGAAGCGGCGGCGGCGGCGGTAAAGGCGCTCAACCCGCACTGCGCGGTGGAGACACTCGAGGGCCGCCTGGACGCCGCGACGCTGGTCGGGACCGTCTCGCGGGTGGACGTGGTCCTGGACGGCAGCGACAACTTCGGTACGCGTTTCGCCGTCAACCAAGCCTGCGTGCAGTCCAAGAAGCCGCTCGTCTCAGGCGCGGCGCTACGCTACGAGGGCCAGCTCACGGTCTTCGATCCACGCGTGGCGGCGAGCCCCTGCTACGCCTGCCTCTACGAGGAAGGCGGCGAAGCGCTGGAGAGCTGCCGCGAGAACGGCGTGCTCTCGCCGCTCACCGGCGCCATCGGCAGCCTCATGGCGGTGGAGGCGGTGAAGCTCCTCTCCGGCGTCGGGGCGCCGCTCACCGGCCGGCTGCTGCGCTACGATGCGGCCACGGGCGACTTCCACTACAGCGCCATCAAGAGGGACCCGGCATGTCCGGTATGCAACCGCACCTGAAGACCGCCGACCCCTGGGAGACGCGCGCCGCGCGCCTGCAACGGTACATGCAAGACACCATCCCCCAGGTGCGCCACATGCAGGCGCACGTGGTCCGCTGCGATGCGGCGGGACTCGGCTTGAGCGCACCCCTCGCGCCCAACATCAACCACGAACGCACTGCCTTCGGCGGCAGCCTGGCGAGTCTCGCCACCCTCGCCTGCTGGGGTTATCTCTGGCTGCTCCTAGAGGACCGGCCCGGCATGCACATGGTGGTGAACGAGGCCCAGATCCGTTACCTCAAGCCCGTGTCCGGGGATTTGAATGCCTGGTGCCCCGCGCCTGCCGAGAAGGACCTGAAGAAGTTCATGGACACGCTCGAACGCCGCGGCCGCGCGCGCCTGTCACTGCGGGCGGAGTTCCTGGGCGGGGAGACATTGCTCGCCGAATACAGCGGCAGCTTCGTGGCCTACACCCGGGACTGACTTTGATCACGCACGAAGAAGAGATGCAGCCCCTGTCCTTGCCCCGGTCCTTGGTGCAGCAGCTGTTGCATCAGGCTCAGGTGGCACGTGGCGGCGCCATGCAGGCACTCCTCGTCCGCCAGGGTGATGGCAGCCTGGGTCTGCGGCTCTTGGGTACGCGGGCCGAACCTGGCGAGCTGCAGAGGGATTTCGCCGCGCGCGGCGAAGAGCCCTATGCGTTCTGCTCCTCACCCTTATCGCCCACCGGTGAACCTTCCGCTGCCGACCTCGACCGCTGGCGCGGCAAACTGTCTTTGTTCCTCACAGTGGCGCTCGGGACGAAAGGTGTGCTGCAACTGCGTGGCTGGAGGAGCGAGGGCGCGCACCCGCGGGCCCTGGATCTGAAGCTCCACGACTGAGCGGGAGAGGGATCAAAGAAGAGGGATCTCGAGGTAGATGTACGCTTGGTTCTCGCCGCCCGTATCGAAGCCGTGGGCCACGCCGAGGATCAGCCGCAGGTCCAATAGATAGAGCACGCTCAGGTCGGAAACCGCTTCGGCTCCTGCGCTGCGCGAATAATGCGGCGGCCGGCCGCCCTGGTCCCAGGTGCCGCCCACGTCGTAATAGAGCCGTAACGAGAAATCGTTGGCGCCGATGGCCCACCAACCGCTCTCCGGTCTGGCGAGGGGCAGCCGCAACCCCAGGCTGCCGAAGCGCATGCGCAGGCCTTCCAGACCCCCGAGTCCCGTGGGATAACCGGGGAACGCGAAGTCGCGCCGGTCGAACAGGAACTCTGCCGCCGGCGTGCCGTAGCTCGGATCCTTCGGCCCCCCCAGGTTGAAGGGGCGGATGCCATGCGTGCCGTACCCTTCCAGGTAACGCCCTGTGAGCACTGCTTCCTCGCCCACCCGCCAATACTCCTGCCAGTCGAGGCGGTAGGCGTTGCCCCGGTAGTCGCTCGCGAGTCCGTTGCTGGTCTCCGCGAGCAGCGTCACGTCACGGCCGTCGTCCGGACTGATGGAGACGGGCCATTCATGGCTGCTGTCCCAGTTGAAAGCGAAGCCCGCCGCCTCGTCCCGCGCGGGTCCGCCGAAGAAACCCGGCGCATCCAACACATCCCGCTCGGAGTCCCCGGCACCCCCTACGCTGAACTTCAGCGTGCGCTCCAGGCTCGGCCAAGGACGCTGCCACAGGAGCTCCAGCTTGTCGCTACGTCTTATACGCTCGAGCGCGTCGGTGCTGTTGTAGAGGACATAGGTACGGGCCGCCAGGAACTGCACGCGGTCCGCGTAGAGATACTGGAGACTGCCGCCCGCTAGGCGGTGGGTGAACTCGTAATTGACGTCGGCCGCGTACTGGTGCACGCCGAGCGCGTCCGCCCCTGAGGTGGCCGCACCGAGCTGCACAAAATCCGGCCCCGCCGCCAGTTCCGGGCTCCAATACGCCGGCATGAGACTTCCCCAGGGCGAGTAGTCACTGGTCTGGCTCTGCACCGGCAGGGCGGCGGGCGCATCTGCGTAATGCCGGTTGTCGGATACCAACGGTTCTGCGAGCGCGTTGCCCGCGGGGAGCCGGTAAAGGTCGTAACCTTGTGCCGTATAGCCGATGTAATAGATGTCGCCGCCGCTGCTGGGCACGGGCGAGAAGGCGCCGGTTACCGCATGGGTGAGCGTCGTCAGCGCCCCTGTGCCGCGATCCAGGCGCCGCAGGTTATAGACCCCGCCCGTATCCGAAGTGAAGAAGAGGCTCGCGCCGTCCGGCGCGTAGTGTGGGTCACCCACCGCACCCATGCCCGTGACGAGCGGCCGCCAGCTGCGCGTCGCGAGGTCGAACTCCTCGATACCCCAGCGCCGGCCCGGCCGCCACAGAGCCGCAGCCACATGCTGGCCGTCCGGCGACCAGTCGAGGGCACCCAGGATCTCGCCCGAGGTCCCTTGCCAGAGGGTCTCTCGTTCACTGCCGTCCGCATCCAGGAGCACCAGGCTGCTCTGCCCCAACGCGATGTGCGCGGCGGCGATGCGGCTCCCGTCCGGCGACCAGGTGCCGTAGTGGAAGCGCCCGCAATGGGTGAGCCGCGTGGTGTCGCCGTCATCCGCATCCACCCGGTAGAGGTCGAAGTTCAGGCGGTATTCCTCGCAGACCTCGGGCCGCGCCATCAAGAGACCGGCGTGCTCGTTCCAGTCGAGGCGCGCGGGCGTGAAGGTGTCCGCGAGCTCCCGACTTCCCTTCCCCGCCTCCCAGACCATCACCGCCGGGTGCTCGTGATAATCGTCCCGCACGTAGAACACCCGCCCGTCCGCCGCCGTCACGGGTGATGAGGTCCCGTACCCGCTTTGGGTCAGGCGTTCGCCTTCCACGAGCATAGTGCCGGGCGGATAAGGCGGCGCAGCGTAGTGTTGTTGCAGATAGGCGCTGAAATCCTCCCACACCTCGTCCATGGGTTCGTCCAGCACATGCTTGATGTTGGTCTGCACCAGAAAGGGCCAGAGGTTGTCGTTGTAGTTGTCCACCAGTGCACTCAGGGCCTCCCGGCCGTAGCGTTCGGCGATGTACTGCTGGAAGTCGATGCCGTAGAGATAGGGGATGGCGCCCGCGGGCCACTCGGTCACGCCGGCCATGGTCACCTGGGACCAGGGGCGCACGCCCCGCGTCACCTCGGCACGGTTATACATGGCGTACAGGCTGCTCTGGCCGCGTCCCACTCCGAGTGAGGCGTCCGTCTCGTCGTACACCGCGAGCCCCTCGGTGAGCAGCCGCGGCTGGAAGATGCCCGGCATCAACAAGGGATTGCGACCGAAGATATGGCGCATGAAGCCCGGAGCGCCGGTCGCCTTGTCGAGCTGCAGCACGTGCGTGTATTCGTGGGTGATGAGTAGCCGGAACCAGTCGTCGAAATCCTCCAGTGTGTCGAGTCCATCCGGCGGCGCCACGTAGAGCTGCACGTTATTGTGCGGGAAAGGCGTGGTGAGGCCGTTCGGCAGGTCCACGTGGTCCGTGACCACGAGCTGCACCTTCTCGTGGGGTGTCCAGCCGAGCCAGGGATCGAGGCGCGCAGCGGTCGCTTCCGCCTCATCCAGCATGTGCGCCGCCAGGGCCCGCTCCCCCGCATGATAGATCACCAGGAAATGCGGCCCTTCGAGGTCGTACCAATGGAGGTCGGGGTCCACCGCCCAACCAGCTACCGGCATATACAACGCAAGCAACGCGGCGAAAGCGGCAAGCAGCGGCGGAATGCGGCGCCCGCACACGGGTCCGCAGCGCTGCTCCAGTTCCATCATCTACTTGGGCCGAGGCAGTAGGCCGGACGGAAATCCGCCTCAAGCATGCTGCACATCAAGGCGGCTGAGCTCGGCGCCGTTCCAGGGTGCGGCGCATAACCTGCAGCATCGGCTTTGAGCCCCGCCGCGGCGCGCAGCCCCGTTCCATCCACGATCCGTACGCTATCCTCATCGGGAAAATAATCCACCATGATGAGGTGCGGGTAGCCGGCGAAACTAGGCTTTCCGTCACCGGGCTGGGGGAGTCGCGAGGTCATGCCACGCGCATCGAAACTCGCGCGGTCGTTCCCGAAACCATAGAAACCACCTCGCAGGCTGAGGTCTCCGTACATGTAGCGCAGAGCCTCGGTGAACGTAGGCTCACGGTAGGTGAAGTCGTTGAGCAGGGCGGCGTCATCCGGGCGCGGCAGTCGCACCAGGATGAACGCCCGGGCGGAAGGTTGCGGCAATGCGCGGGCGAGTGCGGAGAGCAGACGCTCCTGCTCTCGGTAGCCGTCGAGCCAGTATTGCCGTTTCTCCAAGCCGGTGAGGGTGGTGAGTATCGCCAGCAGCACGAACATGATCGCCGCCAGCCGCTCGCGCCCGAAGCGCGTCCGGCGTTCGGTGAACAGCAAGAACAATGCACAGTAGGCGAACAGGCCGGCGCCAAGCAGGGTACGGTCAGGGAGGTAGCGCACGGTGGATATCGCATAGGGCAGATATGACAACCCTGCAAGCCCGAACAAACCCCATATCAGCCATTTCATCTTCGGCGCCGCGGCTGGCTCGGGGCCGCCATCGTGGCGCCCGCCCCACCGCCATAGCAGCACGCCATATAGGCCCATGATGCAAGCTGGCAGCAGATACCAGAGGCGCAAACCGACAAGGAGATCCCACCAGGCTCCAAGCATCTGCCCGAGCGTCCAGATGTAGGCTTTGATCGCCCAGTAAGCACTCAAGTCCATGACATGGCTATCGCGCCCTACACCGCCATGGATCATCACGAGGTCGGCGATGATCGCAGCCACGATGACGACGTTCACCTGCAATAAGAACCAGCGGCTCTTCGGCCTGCCGGCCAAGCGCTCCAGGTACCAAGCCCCCGCCGGCAGCGCCGCCATAAGCGGAAGGAACCCGGAATAAGTGAAGCCCGACAAGAACTGGAATATGAAGGTCAACAACAAGTATCGGCGCTTCGCCCCCTGCAGGTAGATGACGGCGCACAAGCAAGCCGCCAGGGCAGTGACGAATGCGAAGTGCAGCCCACTGGCGCCGAGCCAGAAGAAACTGCGATCCGCCGGATGGAAGGCCGTCAGCAACCCTGCGGCGAGGGCAAAGTGGCGGTTTCCAGGGACCAGCCTTGCCGCGATCTCGTACATCAAGGCGGCACGCAGCACCGTGAACGCCAGCATGATGGCCTGCAGGCCCCGGAAGCCGTGCGTGTCCAGGTGCACGCCCAGCCACATGGGCAAGCTGCCGAACATCCTCGGGAGGACCTTGCGCAGCATCGCATCGGACTCGATCATCGCGCCGAGTTGCATCCAGCCATCGCCGGCGCCGCCGATGTTGAATCCATCCGGCAGCCAGACCGCCAGTGCCAGCGCCAAGAAGAATGTGTAGGGATGCAACAGGGCGCGCAGTAACGGCTGCCTCGCCGGCGTCGTCTCCTCGGTCCAGGAAAGCAGTTTGGACGACGCTTGCAGCATCCCAGTCCCCGTTCAGTGCCTTAAGGGTCCGCCGGGGACCGCGAAGGGTCCTGCGAACAACGACTCGATATCCACCGCGTCGAAACGATATTGCCTGCCGCAGAACTCGCAGTCCACCTCCACCCGGCCCTTCTCCTTGAGCAGGGACTCCATCTCCACCTGGCCGAGGCCGCGCAACGTCGCCTCGATGCGCTCCCGCGAGCACCGACAGCGGAACGCCACGGGCGCGGGTTCGAACAGCCGTAGATCGTCTTCGTTGTAGAGGCGGTGCAGGAGGTCCTTCGCCGCGAGTCCCGCGAGTTCCTCGTCCTTCAGGGTGTTCGCCAGCACGGTCACGTGCTGCCAGGCGTCGGGGTCGTCTTCCCGGTCCGGCATCACCTGCAAGAGCAGGCCGGACGCGCTCGTCTCGCCAGCGGTGAGCCACAGACGGGTCGCGAGCTGCTCGGAGCGTGCGAAGTATCCTTCCAGTGACGCGGACAGGGTCGCGCCTTCCAGGGGCACGATGCCCTGGTAGCGTTCGGTCTTCTGGTTCTGCTCGATGGTGACCACCAGCCGCCCGTCACCGACCAGCTCGCGGAAGCCGGCAGCGCCGACGTCGCCGTGCCAACGGGCGAGGCCGCGCAGGTTGAGGCCGCTGGTGCACTGCACCACCAGGAGGTGCACGGGACCCGCGCCCTGGATCTGCAGCGTGATGCTGCCGTCGAACTTGAGAGTAGCGGAGAGCAGCGCTGCCGCCGCCATGGTCTCGCCCAGCAGGGCGCGCACCGCCGGTGGATATTCCTGCCGCTCCAGTGCTGCGCGCCAGGTGGCGTCGAGGTGTACATGGCGGCCCTGTACAGGCAGCTCCTCGAAGATGAATCGTCTCAGGGTGTCGTGTTCGTTCATGTCAGGGCGATGGTAAGGCATGACGACCCGATATGGGAGCGCGGGCGGCGGATTTCAAGCGCCCCGGCCGGGTGTCAGCTCTTGAGCATCTTCTGCAGCAGCTCGTTCACCTGCTGCGGGTTCGCCTTGCCCTTGGTGGCCTTCATCACTTGGCCGACGAAGAACGCGAACAGCTTGTCCTTGCCGGAGCGGTAGTCGGCGAGCTGTATGGGATTCGCCGCCATGACTTCGGCGATCGCCTTCTCCAGCGCCGAGCTGTCGGTGATCTGCTTCAGGCCCTTCTTGTCGATGACCGCGTCGGCATCGCCCTC
>DATIEQ010000139.1:0-23448 GCA_035455665.1 Gammaproteobacteria bacterium
GTGGCCCGGGCCCTGTGGGCCGCGGTGCAGAAGCCTGGATTCAAGGGCACCCACCACTGGACCGATGCGGGGGTGGCAAGCTGGTACGATTTCGCCGTAGCCATCGCCGCCGAGGGCCGGGAGCTGGGACTGTTGAAGAAGCCGGTGGAGGTGCTGCCCATCACCGCTGCGGAGTATCCGACTCCGGCCCGCCGGCCTGCCTATAGCGTGCTGGACCGGAGCTCGACGGAAGCGGCTCTTGGCCTCACCGCGACGCCGTGGCGCGACAACCTGAAGAAGATGTTGATGGAGCTGAAACATGCGTAAGGTCCTGGTCACCGGCGGCGCCGGCTTCATCGGCGCGAACTTCGTGCATCACTGGCTGAAGGCGCATCCTGCCGACCGGGTGGTGGTGCTGGACGCGCTCACCTATGCCGGCAGCCTTCTCAACCTCAAGGAGGCGGAGGGCCGGGCTAACTTCCGCTTCGTGCACGGCGACATCTGCGACGAGCCGCTGGTTAACCAGCTGATGCGGGAGGAGAAGATCGACACCGTGGCGCATTTCGCCGCGGAATCCCACGTGGATCGCTCCATCGACGGACCCGACGCCTTCATCCGCACCAACATCCTCGGCACCCACGCCTTGCTTAAGGCCGCCAAGTCCGAGTGGGCGGGCAAGACCGGGGGTTTCCGCTTCCACCACGTGTCCACCGACGAGGTGTTCGGCTCGCTCGGCCCCACGGACCCGGCCTTCCACGAGAAAACCCCCTACGATCCGAGCTCGCCGTATTCGGCCAGCAAGGCCTCCTCGGACCACCTGGTGCGCGCCTACCACCGCACCTTCGGCCTACCGGTTACCCTCACCAACTGCTCCAACAACTACGGGCCTTACCAGTTCCCTGAGAAGCTTATCCCGGTGATCATCCTGAATGCGCTGGCCGGGCGGCCCATCCCGGTCTACGGCGATGGCCAGCAGGTGCGCGACTGGTTGTACGTGGCAGACCACTGCACGGCCATAGAGGCGGTGATCCAGCGCGGCAAGCTGGGGGAGACCTACAACGTAGGTGGCAACGGCGAGCGCAAGAACATCGACATCGTGCGCACTATCTGCAAAATACTGGACGAGCGTCGTCCGGATTCAAACCACCGCCCGCATGAGACCCTCATCAAGTACGTGCAGGACCGGCCCGGCCACGATCGCCGTTATGCCATCGACCTGCGCTATATAAGGAAGGAGCTAGGTTGGCAGCCGGCTGAGGACCTCAAGAGCGGCGTCGCCAAGACCGTGGACTGGTATCTCGCCCATCTCGGCTGGTGCGAGGCGGTGGCAGGGCAGAAGACCGCCGGCGAGCGCCGCGGTCTGGGCGCACAGAAGGCCTGAGCCGCGTGCAGCGCCTTCACGAATACGTCGAATTGATCTTCTGGAAAGCGATGGCGGAGCTGCACGCCGAAGCGGCGCGCGCCTACATCGGCATCCTCTGGTGGGTCGCCGAGCCTATGCTTTATATGCTGGCGTTCTATGCTGCGTTCGGCTTGGGTCTGCGCGGCGGCGGCGAACAGGCGGTGTTCTTCCTGCTTTGCGGGCTCGTGCCCTGGAAATGGTTCACAAGCAGCGTGCAGAACGGCGCGGGTTCCATCCAGTCGAACAGCGGCCTGATCCAGCAAGTGTACTTGCCGAAGGTCATCCTGCCCCTCATCAGCATCTTCACTAATACCCTCAAGTTCGTTGTGGTGCTGACACTATTGATGTTGATAGTCAGTGTGTTCGGCCATGGGCCCGACGTGACTTGGCTCAGCCTGCCGGTCGTGATCGTGGTGGAACTATTGCTGATCGTCGCATGCGGCTCGCTGGCGGCTTCCATCCTCCCGATCTTTCCGGACCTCAAGCTCGTGGTGGACAACGGTCTCATGGTCCTGATGTTCGTCTCCGGGGTGTTCTTCGATATCTCGAGATTGCCGCCCCAGGCGCAGGCCGTGCTGCGCTATAACCCGCTCATCCCCATCCTCGAGGGATTCCGTGCCCCGTTGTTGCGGCATGAATGGCCGGATTGGCAGGCGCTGTTCTGGGTTGCGGTCGCGTCAATCGCGATGTATGCCGTCGCGATCCGCATATTGATCACTTACGATCGCCGCTACATCAAACTCATGATCGCGTGAGCGTCACCGTGACATCCGAACCACTCATCGAGCTCAACAATGTCGGCGTATGTTACGCGCGACGCTCCGGGTTCATGCGTAGTTCCAAGTTCTGGGCGTTGCACGACGTGACATTCCAGCTGCATCACGCCGAGACCTTAGGCGTCATCGGCCACAATGGCGCGGGCAAGAGCACATTGCTGCGTCTCCTGGCCGGAATACTCTCGCCCGACCGCGGTGAGATCGTCATGCGCGCAACACGCGTGTCGCTACAGTCCTTGCAAGTGGGGTTCGTTCACTACATGAGCGGACGTGAGAACGCGATCCTCAGCGGCATCATGCTGGGCATGCGCCGTCGCACGGTGCTGGAAAAAATAGATGAGATACGGGATTTCGCCGAACTGGGCGACTTCTTCGACGAGCCGGTGCGGAGCTATTCCTCCGGTATGCGTGCGCGCCTTGGCTTCGCCGTCGCTTTCCAGGCCGACCCCGACGTTATCCTGATCGACGAGGTGCTGGGCGTCGGCGACGCCGGCTTCCGGCAGAAATCGGCCGCGGCCATGAGAGCGAAGATCGCAAGCGACAAGACCGTCGTCGTGGTCACTCACAGTGTGGAAACGGTGCAGGAACTCTGTGATAGAGTAATATGGATAGATCACGGCATCACACGCGCCGTGGGCAACACGAAAGAAGTCCTGACGGAGTACCAGAAATCATTACCGCGCCGGCTCGCGGGGTAAGATGAAAGTCGGCAGGCGGAATCCATGCGCGTCCAGCGACAAGTTCCCCGGCCGGGAAACGGAGGCGGCTGTTCGTTATTTGGCTGCGGCCGGTTATCCGGCACGCTCGCGTTAGACAACCCGCTCTTATAATCATGAGCTGGAGCGCCCAGGTTGAGTGAAAGTGGCCGGTAAAAAAATACTCTTCATTCTTGGCATGCACCGCAGCGGTACCTCACTGCTGGCGGGGACCTGCCGGCTGCTGGGCGCCGACATGGGCGACCGGTTGATGCAGGCGCAGCAGGATAACGTGATGGGGTTCTGGGAGCACGACGACGTGGTGCGTATCCACGATGAGCTCCTTGAGAGTCTTGGCTATAGCTGGGACGATGTGCGCCCGTTGCCGGAAAAGTGGTGGAGCTACGAAGTGATCCGCCCCCACCGGGAGGCGCTGCTCGCGGTGCTGCGCCGGGATTTCGTCACTGCTGCACTGCCCTGCGTCAAGGACCCGCGCCTGTGCCGGCTCCTGCCCCTGTGGCGCGAGCTCTTGAAGGAGCTTGGCTGGGAGCCGCGCTACCTGTTCGTGACACGCCAGCCGGCGGAGATCGCCGCCTCGCTCGGGAGCCGCAACAAGTTCCCCGCCGCGAAGTCCCTGCTCCTCACCCTGCGCTACCAGCTGGACGCGGAGGCGGGGAGCCGCGACGGTGTGCGCGCCTTCCTGGATTATGGCGCGGTACTCGAGGACTGGCGCGGATCCCTCAAGCCCGCCTGGTCGCGGCTGGGCCTTCCCTGGCCGGCCGACGAGGCGGCACTGGAGACGCAGGCCGCGGGCTTCGTGCACGGCGAGCTCCGGCACCACGCCACGGCCCTCCCTACAAAAGGCGAGCTCGGACGCCTGTCGGAACGGGCTTACCAGGCGTTGCTCACGGCTGGCCGCCAGGACCCCGCGCCGGCGTTGGCGCAAGTCGACCGCGACCTGGATGGTTTCCTCTCGGGCTTCGACCAGATCATCGCGGCGGAGGCGCGCCTCGCGCGCACGCTCGCGGAACGTGACCGGGAGCTCAAGAAGCTCGGGGACGAACGCAACTACCACGCCGGCCTCAGCCTCGCGCGGGTGGAGGAGATCGACCGCTTGCGCGGCGACATCCGCGACCTGAACGCGGCCATCGAGCGCGAGCGGGAGACGATACGCGGCGAGCGCGAGCGGCTCGCGGAACGGGACCGGGAGATCCTCCGACTGCGCTATGAGATTCAGGCGCTGTTCCGCTCTACCTCCTGGCGCCTCACCAAGCCGGTGCGGGGACTCGCGCGGCTGTTCTCCTATCTCCTCAACGCTCGTTACTTGAACCGCGGCATGCTCAGGCTCATGGCACGGGACCTCTATTACCGCATCCCGCTGCCCCTGCGTCTGCGCGCCGCCATCCGGCGGGCCGCGGTGCGCGTGCTGGGCTTCGAGTCCTTGCCCGACGACCTACCGACCGGCCGCGCCGGCGGCATGACACGAGTGAAGGCCGGAGCGGTGGACCCGCACAGCGTGGCGGCGTTCCTTGCGGACCCCGAGGGCCTACTCCGGGTGCAGCTGCCGGAGGCGATGGAGCCCGAGGTATCGGTGATCATCCCGGTCTACAACAACGCCGCCCACACACTGCATTGCCTCAAGTCCATCGCCGGCGTGGGTGCCGAGACTGCCTTTGAGGTGATCGCGGTGGACGACTGTTCCAGCGACGAGACCGCGGAAATGCTCCGGCATTGCCTTAACCTGCGGGTGGTGCGAAATGAGAAGAACCTGGGGTTCATCGGTGCATGCAACGCCGGCGCCGCCGCCGCCAAGGGGCGCTACCTCCATTTCCTGAACAACGACACGGCGGTGACGCCTGGCTGGCTGGACGAGCTGCTCGAGACCTTCCGCGCGGTGCCCGAGGCGGGGCTCGTCGGCTCGAAGCTTGTCTACCCCAACGGTCGGCTGCAAGAAGCGGGTGGGATCGTGTGGCGGGATGGCTCCGCCTGGAACTATGGCCGTTTCGACGATCCCAACAAGCCCGAGTACAACTACCGGCGGGACATCGACTACGTCTCCGGTGCGAGCCTGATGGTGCCGAAGGACCTATTCCTGGAGCAGGGCGGTTTCGATAGCTATTATGCCCCGGCCTACTGCGAGGACACGGACCTGGCGTTCAAGGTCCGCCGGGCGGACCGACGCACCCTCTACCAGCCACTCTCCGTGGTGGTGCATTACGAGGGCGTGAGCTCCGGCACGGACCTCTCCACGGGCGTCAAGCGCTACCAGGTAGTCAACCAGAAGAAGTTCCTGGAGCGCTGGGCGACTGCGCTCGTGAAGCATCGCCCAAACGGCATCGAGCCGCTGCTCGAGAAGGACCGGGGTGTCACGCGACGGCTTCTGGTGATTGACGCCTGCACCCCGCGCCCCGACCAAGATGCCGGCTCGGTCACGGCGTTCCACTACCTACGCATATTCCAATCCCTGGGGTACAAGGTCACCTTCATCCCCGACAACCTGATGTTCGACGGGGAATACACCCTCGCCCTGCAGCGCATGGGGGTGGAATGTGTCTATGCGCCGTACTGCAGCTCGATCAAGGACTACCTCAAGGAACACGCCAAGGGTTTCGACGTGGTGCAGATGGCGAGACCCTACGTGGCGATCCAATACCTCGACCTGCTGCGCCGCGTGGCCCCGGACGCGCGCTTCATCTACAACACCGTGGACCTGCATTATCTGCGCGAGCGGCGCCAGGCAGAGCTGGAGAAGAACCCGCTGATTGCCCACCGCGCCGAGCGTACACGTGCCGATGAACTGCACCTCATCTCCGAAAGCGACGCCGCCATCGTGGTGAGCCCGGTGGAGAAGGATTTCCTGGAGCACGAGGTCCCCGGGTCCAACGTACAGGTAGTCCAACTGGTGCTGGACGAGGAGCCCGAGGGCAAGCCTTTCGAGGAGCGGCGCGACATCCTGTTCATCGGCGGCTACCAGCACACGCCCAACGTGGACGCGGTGCTTTATTTCGTGCGCGACATCCTGCCCGGCTTGCGGCAGCAGATACCCGATCTGCGCTTCTTCGCGCTTGGATCAAACCCGCCGGCTGAACTGCGCGAGCTGGCTTGCGACCATATCGTGGTGCCGGGCTTCGAGCGCGACATCTCGCCGTATTTCGACGCTTGCCGCCTCATGGTGGCGCCGCTGCGCTATGGCGCTGGTATCAAGGGCAAGATCGGCACGAGCTTTAGTTACGGCTTGCCAGTGGTCGCGACACCGCTCGCCGTCGAGGGCATGGAGCTCATGCACGGGGAGGACGTGCTGGTGGGGGACGAACCCGTGGAGTTCATCGCCGCGACCCTGCGGCTCTACAACGATGAGGTACTGTGGCGCCGCCTCTCCCAGGGCGGCCGGCGCGTACTGCGCGAGCGCTACTCGCCCGAGGTCATCCGCGCCCGCCTGGAGGAGGTGATCCGCTCAGCCCACGACGTGCGCCTGGCGCGGGCAGCGGGTTGAGACCGATGGCCACGCGGCGACCCAAGCACGGCAAGAAGATACTGATCCACGACGACTGCCGACATTACCGCACCGACCGGCCCTGCCGGCCCCACAAGGAATCCGGCGTCCGCTGTCCCGGCTGCCCCCACTACGACCCGCTCAAGACGCGGGTGCTGGTCGTCAAGTTGGACGCGATCGGCGACGTGCTTCGCACCACCTGCCTGCTCAAACCCCTCAAGGCCAAGTACCCGCGGGCGGAGATCACCTGGCTCACGCGGGCGGCCTCCGCCGGCGTGCTGCAGAACAATCCCTGCATCGACCGTCTGCTGGTGCTGGAAGGCGACGCCCTCGTCTACCTGCAGACCAAACGCTTCGACGTGGTGGTGAACCCCGACACCTCGGAACCTTCCGCGCGGCTCGCGACGCTCGCCCAGGGAAAGCGGAAGTTCGGCTTCGTGCTGGACAAGGCGGAGCGCCTCAAGCCCCTCAATGCCGCGGCGCACGACTGGTACCGCATGGGTCTCGACGACGCGAAGAAGAAGGCGAACCGGCGGAGCTACCAGTCCATCGTCATGGACATCTGCGAGCTCCCAGCCGGGGAGCATCCCATACTGTGGGCCGTCTCGGAGGAGGAGCGCTCCTTCGCCGCGGAGTTCCTGCAGAAGGCGGGCATCGACCGGCGCCGGCACCGGGTGCTGGGCTTCAACACCGGCGCCGGCGGCCGCTGGGCCTGGAAGAAATGGACCCTAGAGGGTTACACCGAGCTCGCCCGCCGCCTGCTCGCCGAGGACCCGGGCCTGCGCATCCTCCTCTACGGCGGCCCGGAGGAAGCGGCGCGCAACGAGGAATTGAGACGGGTCGATCCCAGCCGCATCCTGGATGCCGGCAGCAGGAACAGCCTCAGGCAGTTCGGTGCACTGGTGGACCTCTGTGACGTGATGGTGAGCGGCGATACGCTCGGCCTGCACGTCGCCACCGCGCTCGGCAAGAAGGTGGTGTGCCTGTTCGGACCCACGAGCTCCCACGAGATCGAGACCTACGGCTTGATCGAGAAGATATCGCCCGTGGGCATGGACTGCCTGTGCTGTTACCTGCCGGATTGCACCGTGAGACCCGCCTGCATGCAGCGTATCGCGCCGGCGACGGTGGCGGACGCCTGCCGGCGGCTCATGGCCGACGTGCGCCGCGCCTGAGGCGCACATGAATCCCGTCGCCGCCCCCCGCGACGTCCAAGCCGTGGTGGTCAACTACAACGCGGGGCCGAAACTCCTCGACTGCGTGCGTGCGCTCCTGGACCAGCCCGGCTTGGGCCGCGTCTGGGTATCGGATAACGCCTCCCGTGACGGCAGCATCGAGGCCCTCGAAGGCCTGGCGGCTGCGGAGCCGCGCCTGCGAATACTGCATAACGGCCGCAACCTGGGTTTCGGCGCCGCCAACAACCTGGCGTTGCGGAGCGATGCGGCCGCCGACTGGTTGCTGGTGAACCCCGACTGCCTGCTCGAGCCCGGCGCCCTGGAGGCGTTGCTGCGCTGCCGCCGCGAACACCCACGCGCGGGGCTCATGGGAGGCTTGGTGCGCAACCCGGACGGCAGCGAGCAACGTGGTTGCCGCCGCGATCTGCCTCGGCTTGGCGCCTCGCTCGCCCGCAGCATGGGACTGTCGCGCTTCTTCGGACGCCGCGCCTGGACCGATTTCGACCACACCGGCGGTCCGCTGCCCGCGGCGCCCGTGCAGGTCGGCGCCGTGTCGGGCGCGCTGATGTATTTGAGGGCGGAAGCGCTCGCCGCGACGGGTATCTTCGACGAGGGCTACTTCCTGCACTGCGAGGACTTGGACCTCTGCCGGCGCATGGCAGACGAGGGTTGGGAAGTGATGTTCGTGCCGGATGCTGCCGCCGTCCATTTCCAGGGCACGAGCAGCCGCCGCACGCCGCTACGCGTGCATTGGCACAAGCACCGGAGCATGTGGCGCTATTACGCGAAATTCGACGCGCGCGGGCACAGCGTCTTTCTCAACGCACTGGTGTGGGCGGGCATCTGGACGCGTTTCCTGCTCACCGTTCCCGGCGCCGTCCTCGGCGCAAGTGCTTCGGCGTGGCAGCCGTGATGAGCAGCGCACTGCCGGCGATCCTGGTCGCAGCGCTCGTGGCTTTCGTCGCGGTGGCGCTGTTGAGCCGTTGGCGTGGCCGCGGTGCCGCTCTGGACGCGCCCGGGCATCGTTCGCTCCATCAAGCGCCGACCCCGCGACTCGGTGGTCTCGGCATCGCGCTCGGGGTCGTCGCGGGCATCGCCTGGCTCAAGCTCCATGACGCTCATCCCTTGTTCCTCTTCTATCTCGCCATCCCGCTCTTCGTTCTCTCCCTATGGGAAGACTTCCGGCCGCTCCCGGCGCTGCCGCGGCTCGCGGTGCACGCGCTCGCCGGCCTCTCGCTCGTCCTGAGTTACGGCGGCGCGAACTTCACCGTACTGCCAGGCTTGAGCGTCGCGCTCGGCTGGGGCGCGGGCGTGCTCGCGCTCTTGGCGGTGGTGTGGATGACGAACCTGTATAACTTCATGGATGGCATGGACGGGCTCGCGGGCAGCATGGGCCTCATCGGCTTCGGCTCCCTCGGGCTCGCCTGCGCACGCTACGGTGCCGGTGACCTCGCGACGCAAGCCTGGATACTCGCGGGGGCCTGCGCAGGCTTCCTGCCCTGGAACCTGCCCCGCGCGCGCATCTTCATGGGTGACGGAGGTGCGATCCCCCTGGGCTTCCTCGCCGCCGGGTTCGCATTAGAAGCCTCCGCCCGGGGCGTATTGCCGTTGTGGTTCACGGCCCTGGTGTTCTCGCCCTTCTGGGTGGATGCCACGCTCACCCTGGGCCGGCGCTTGCGGCGCGGCGAGCGGGTGTGGGTAGCCCATCGCGAGCATCACTATCAGCGCTGGGTGCTCAAGGGTGGTCGCCATGGGCCAGTGCTGCTGGCGGAGGCGGGATTGATGCTCGCCTGCGGTGTTTCCGGTATCATTATGTTAGATATCCCAAGCGCTGCGATGCAGTGGACCGGGTTGACCGCCTGGGGTGCGGTCTACACGGTTTTGGTCTGGGTGGGGCCGAGCAGCTCGGCTCGGTAAAGCAGGACGGACACGAGCGCGAAAATGGATGCCTTGCAAGTCTTGAGAAAACGCTGGGTGATCTTCGCCCACGACGTGGCCTGGGTCCCGGTCACCGTGGCGCTCGCCTACGTGCTGCGTTTCAACCTGATGCTGCCCGAGCGGCAGTATCTGACCTACGGCCTGATCCTCGTGGCCATCGCCACCCCCATCCACGCCGCCACCTATTGGGTGTTCGGCTGCTACCGCGGCTTGTGGCGTTTCGCCTCCGTCCCGGACCTGCTGCGCATCATCAAAGCGGTGGTGCTCGGAGCCTTGGCGACCGCGGTCATCGCCTTCCTGTTCATGCGCCTGCAGAACGTACCGCGCACGGTGCTGGTGCTCTACCCGGTGCTGTTGATCATCGGCGTGATGGGCACGCGCATGTTCAACCGCATCATGAAAGAACGCTCCACGTTGTTCCGTCTCGAAAGCGGCTCGGTGAGTGCGCTGATCGTGGGGGCGGGGCGCGGCGGCGAGATGCTGGTGCGCGACCTGCTGCGGCACGGGCCGTTCCTCCCGGTGGCTTTCGTGGACGACGATCCCGCCAAACAGGGGCAGGACATCCACGGCGTGCGCGTGCGCGGCAAGCTGCAGGACATCCCGGCCCTCATCCCCTCACTGCAGATACAGACGGTATTGATCGCGCTGCCGACGGCCTCGCGCCGTGTCATGAACAACGTGGTCAATATGTGCGCGGAGGCGGGCGTCTCCTGCCGCACGCTGCCCGCCCTGAGCGAGCTCGCCGACGGCAAGGTGGAAGTCTCACGGCTGCGCCCGGTCACCGTCGAGGACCTGCTGGGCCGTGAACCGGTGCACCTCAACGTGCCCGAGATCGCGGAGTTCCTCAAGGGGCAGTGCGTACTGGTCACGGGCGGCGGTGGTTCCATCGGCTCCGAACTCTGCCGGCAGATCGCCGCTTATGCGCCTTCGCGCCTCATCGTGCTCGATAACGGCGAGTACAACCTGTACCGCATCGACCAGGATCTGCGCGCCCACTTCCCCGATATCCGCGTGCACACGGTGCTCGGCGACGTCCGCGACGCCGCGCTCGTCGACCTGGTATTCCGCAGCCTGCACCCACAGGTCGTGTTCCACGCCGCCGCCTACAAGCATGTGCCGATGGTGGAGGAGAACCCGCTCGAGGGCGTGAGCAACAACGTGTTCGGCACGCGCATGTTGGCGGACGCGGCGCTGCGCTACGGCATCCGGAACTTCGTGCTAATCTCCACCGACAAGACCGTGAACCCCGTGAATTTCATGGGCGCGTCCAAGCGCGTCGGCGAACTCTACTGCCAATCTCTGAACGCGCTCGGCGAGACGCACTTCATCACCACGCGTTTCGGCAACGTGCTCGGCTCCTGTGGCTCGGTGGTCCCGCTCTTCGAGCGGCAGATCGCGGCCGGCGGGCCCGTCACCGTGACCCATGCCGACATCACCCGGTACTTCATGACCATCCCGGAGGCCGTGGGTCTGATCCTGCAGGCGGGGGCCATGGGCCGGGGTGGCGAGATCTACGTGCTCGATATGGGCGAGCCGATACGCATCCGCGAGCTCGCCGAGAAGATGATCCGGCTCTCCGGTCTCAAGCCCGACCAGGACATCAAGATCGAATACACCGGCTTGCGCTTGGGGGAGAAGCTGCACGAGGAGCTGTTCTACGCCGAGGAAGAACTGCGCGGCACCGGCCACCCCAAGCTGCTGCTCGCGGGCAGCACGCCGGTGGACGGCGCGCGCCTCGGCGATGCGCTCGAGGCCATGGGGCTCGCGGTCCGCAACGGCTCGGTGGAGCAGCTCACCGGTGCGATGCGCGCGGTCATCCCCAGTTTCGCGCCTGCGTCTCCCACCGCCCCCGGTTTCCAGCGCAGCGTACCCGGCCTGCGGGTCGTCAAATAAACCCGTTTCGGTCCATACTTATGCAGGTGGGCAACTCCGTCCGCCGCATGCACCCATCGCTCTGATGCCAGGCAAACTCCACGTCAAGACCTTCGGCTGTCAGATGAACGAGTACGACTCGGCCAAGATGGCGGAGGTGCTCGCGGACTCCCACGGTTATGCGCTCACGGATCGGGCCGAGGACGCGGACGTGCTGCTGCTCAACACCTGCTCGGTGCGGGAGAAGGCCCAGGAGAAGGTGTTCTCGCAGCTGGGACTGTGGCGGGCGCTGAAGGCGCAGCGTCCAGGGCTCGTCATCGGCGTCGGGGGTTGCGTCGCGAGCCAGGAGGGCGCGGGTATCGTCAAGCGCGCACCCTTCGTGGACCTGGTGTTCGGACCACAGACCCTGCAACGGTTGCCGCAGATGCTGGAGGAGACGCGCCGCACGCGCCGCCCGGTGGTCGACGTGTCCTTCCCGGAGATCGAGAAATTCGACCGTCTGCCGCCGCCGCGCGCGGAGGGCGCCACGGCCTTCGTCTCCATCATGGAGGGCTGCAGCAAGTACTGCACCTTCTGCGTGGTGCCTTATACGCGCGGCGAGGAATTGAGCCGCCCCTTCGACGACGTGCTCGCCGAGATCTCGGAACTGGAGCAGCAGGGGGTGAAGGAGGTCACGCTCCTGGGGCAGAACGTGAACGCCTACCGTGGCCCCCGGCAGGGCGGCGGTACCGCGGACCTCGCGACGCTCGTGGAGTACGTGGCCGCGCTGGACGGCATTGAGCGTATCCGGTTCACCACGTCCCATCCCCTCGAGTTCACGGAGCGGCTCATCGACGCTTACGCGGCGGTGCCGAAACTCGCCGATTACCTGCACCTGCCGGTGCAGAGCGGCTCGGACCGCATCCTCGCCGCCATGAAGCGCGGCCACACCGCCCTCGAATACAAGGCTAAGATCCGCCGGCTGCGGGGATCGCGCCCCGACATCAGTCTGTCGTCGGATTTCATCGTGGGCTTCCCGGGGGAGACTGAGCGCGACTTCGAGGCGACCCTGGAGCTGGTCGACGAGGTACGCTTCGACCAGGCCTTCAGCTTCATCTACAGCCGCCGCCCCGGCACGCCCGCGGCGGGCTATGTGGACGATGTCCCCCACGAGGAGAAGGTGCGCCGCCTTGAGACGCTGCAAGCCCGCATCCACGCGTTCGGGCAGCGTTACATGCAGGCGCGGGTCGGCAGCCGGCAACGGGTATTGGTGGAGAAACGTTCCACCCGCGACCCCCGCGAGCTGGCCGGCAAGACCGGCTGCAATCGCTGGGTGAACTTCCCGGGCGACGCAGGCCTCATCGGGCGTTTCGTCGAGGTGGACGTCACTGCGGCGATGATGAATTCCTACCGCGGGCGGCTCGCGGGAAGCGCCGCGGGGCGCGTCCATGCCGCCGCAGGCTGACCCCGGCGTGTCCGGCGACGACGCGCCTGCCTCCGTGGATTTCGCGCTGGAGCCCGCCGACAACGCGCGGCTCGCGAACCTCTGCGGCCAGTTCGACGAGCACCTCCGTCAGGTGGAGCAGCGCCTCGGGGTCGAGATCAACAACCGCGGCAACCGGTTCCGCGTCATCGGCACACCGGAGTCGGTGCAGGCCACCGCCGCGCTGCTCAAGGAACTGTATGCATCCGCCGCCCACGAGCGCATCAGCCGCGAGGCCGTGCACCTCGGCTTGCAGCAATCCGCCCAGGCGGCGCGCAAGCAGCGCGAGCCGGAGGAGGCGCCGGGCGGCGAGATCGCAGTGGAGACCAAGCAGGGCCGCATCCGCGGCCGCGGCACCAACCAGCGGCGCTACCTGCATAGCATCTTCGCCCACGACCTGAACTTCGGCATCGGGCCCGCCGGCACGGGCAAGACCTACCTCGCGGTGGCGAGCGCGGTGGCCGCCCTGAACCGCGACGAGGTCAGGCGCCTGGTGCTGGTGCGCCCCGCGGTGGAGGCGGGAGAGCGGCTGGGGTTCCTGCCGGGCGACCTGACTCAGAAGGTGGACCCCTACCTGCGGCCCATCTACGACGCTCTCTACGAGATGCTCGGCTTCGAACGGGTGCTGCGGCTCATGGAGCGCGGCGTCATTGAGGTGGCGCCGCTCGCCTTCATGCGCGGCCGCACCTTGAACGAGTCTTTCATAATCCTGGACGAGGCGCAGAACACCACCATCGACCAGATGAAGATGTTCCTGACGCGCATCGGCTTCGGCTCCCGTACCGTGGTCACCGGCGATATCACCCAGGTGGACCTGCCGCGAGCGCAGCGTTCCGGCCTGCGCGACGCGGTGGAGTTGCTGCGCGACATGCCGGGGGTGAGCTTCACGTTCTTCACCGCCGAGGACGTGGTGCGTCACCCGTTGGTGCAGCGCATCGTGACCGCGTACGAACAGCGTGATAAGGATTGATGAACACGCCGCCTATCCAGGTGCATGTCGAAGACGCGAGCGGCGCTGCGGGTGTGCCGTCCACCGCCGATTTCGTCCGCTGGGCGCAGGCGGCCCTCGCCGGGCGGCGCTCGGAAGGTGAGCTCGCCATCCGTGTCGTCGACGAGGCGGAGAGCGCGGAGCTGAATGGCCGCTACCGAAAGAAATCAGGTGCCACGAACGTGCTGTCTTTCCCCGCGGAGCTTCCCCGGGGGGTGCCGCCGTTGGCCATCGGTGACCTCGTCATCTGCGCTCCCGTCGTACGCCGTGAGGCGCAGGAACAGGGGAAACCGCTGGACGTCCATTGGGCGCATATGGTGGTGCACGGTTGTCTCCATCTCCTCGGCTTCGATCACGAGGACGAGGCGGCGGCGGCCGAGATGGAGCCGCTGGAGACGGATATCCTGCGACAAATGGGCTATCCGGACCCCTATGCCCTACGCTGAGGGTGTGCGCTTTTACTGCGACAGGAGCAACCGGTAAACTGCGCGTCTGCACCTGCTCATGGATGCCTGATGTCCGACGACCCACACGCTAACCGCGCTCCCGGGCTGCGCGCCTGGTTCCAGCGCCTGGGTCAAGCCCTCAGCGGCGAGCCCCGGGACCGGGAAGAGCTGCTGGAACTGCTCAACGACGCGCGCGAACGCAACCTGTTCGATGCCGACGCCCAGACCATGCTGGAGGGCGTGCTGCAGGTGGCCGACATGCAGGTGCGGGACGTCATGATCCCGCGCGCCCAGATGGTGGTGCTGGAGAAGGACGCGGACCTGGAGCAGGCGCTCGGTGTGGCGAGCGAGTCCGGCCATTCGCGCTTCCCGGTGGTGGGCGAGAGCCGCGACGAGGTCATCGGCATCGTGCTCGCCAAGGACCTGCTCAACCACTTCGTCGAGAATGCCGACGGGGTGTTCAACATCCGCGAGTACCTGCGCCCGGCGCCGTTCGTGCCCGAGAGCATGCGCCTTAACATCCTGCTCAAGAAGTTCAAGGCCAGCCGCAACCACCTCGCCATCGTGGCGGACGAGTACGGCGGGGTGGCCGGCCTCGTCACCATCGAGGACGTGCTCGAGCAGATCGTGGGCGACATCGACGACGAATACGACGTGGACGACGAAGCGCGCATCCTCAAGCACACGGACACGCGCTACACGGTGAAAGCCTTGACGCCGGTGGAGGATTTCAACGAGTACTTCTCCACCACGCTCAGCGACGAGGATTTCGAGACCGTCGGCGGGCTCGTGACCCATGCCTTCGGGCACCTGCCGAAGCGCGGCGAGAAGATCGAATTCGACGGTTTCCGCTTCAAGGTGTTGCGCGCCGACAGCCGGCGCGTGCACCTCTTGGAAGTACTGCGCAAGCCCGCTACCCCGTCCTCCATCCGCGCCACCGCATGAGTCCCGCGCCGGGCTTCTTCCGCCGGAGACTGGAACTGGCGGGCCGGGCCTGCGTGCCGCGACTGGAGGCCCTGCGCCGGGGTCGCGGGGGCGACGCCGCCGCGGCCCTCGCCGGCGCCTTGTTGGTGACGGCCTTCGCCCCCTTCGGCTGGTACCCGCTCGCCGTACTCATGCCCTGGGCGCTGCTCTGGCTCCTCGCCCCCCTCTCACCCCGGCAAGCCGCGCGGCGCGGCTTCCTGTTCGGCGCAGCGGAATTCGCCTGCGGGGTGTACTGGATCTACATCAGCGTGCACGTGGTGGGTGGGGCGCCGAGCTGGGTGGCGTTTCTCATGCTGCTCACGCTCACCGCCATCATGGCAGCCTACACGGCGCTCGTGTGCGCGCTCACGGTGCATTGGGCGCCGCAGACAGGCTGGCGGCGGGATCTCATGCTCTTCCCCGCCCTGTGGACCTCGGCCGAATGGCTGCGCAGCTGGTTCCTGAGCGGCTTCCCCTGGCTGAGCCTCGGGTACAGTCAGATCGAGGGGCCGCTCGAGGGTTATGCACCGCTTCTGGGCGTCTTCGGCCTGAGCCTTGCGGCTGTGCTGTCGGCGGGCCTGCTCAACCGCGCCGCGGCGCGGGGCGCATCGGCGCGCGCGCGGGTGGCCGCGCTCGCCGCGCTTATTGCGGTCTGGGCCGCAGGCGCCGGCCTCGCGACGTTGCAATGGACGCGGCCCGCCGGTCCGCCCATCCAGGTGAGCCTGCTGCAGGGCGACGTGCCGCAGGATGAGAAATGGGCCCCGGAGGCCTTCCTCCCGACCCTCGACCTGTATCGCGAACTCACCGACAAGCGCTGGACGAGTCGGCTCATCGTATGGCCTGAGGCGGCGATCCCCGCCTACGAGGACGAGGTATGGAGCGACTATCTCGACCCGCTACGCGCAGACGCGCGCCGTCATAAGACCGATCTCTTGCTCGGGGTGCCGACCCAAGACTTCTCGAACGATCACTATTACAACAGCGTCATCAGCGTGGGTGCCAGCGATGGCGTCTACCACAAGCGCCATCTGGTGCCCTTCGGCGAGTTCTTCCCCGTGCCCGAGTGGGTACGCCACTGGCTGGCGCTCATGGACTTGCCGTACTCCGATTTCACCGCCGGTGAAGCTGAGCAGCCGCTGCTGAGGGCGGCCGGGTACGCGGTGGGCGTGTCCATCTGCTACGAGGATGCCTTCGGGGACGAGGTGATGCGCGACCTGCCGCAAGCGGCGTTCCTGGTGAACGTGAGCAACGACGGCTGGTTCGGCGATTCCATCGCCCTGCCGCAGCATCTGCAGATCGCGCGCATGCGCGCCGCCGAGACGGGCCGGTACTTGCTGCGAGCCACCAACACCGGCTTGACTGCCATCGTGGACGAACATGGGGCGCTCCGGGGCCTCGCACCCCGCGCCCAGGTGGCGACGCTGGACGGGATTCTGCAACCCCTCACCGGAAGCACGCCGCTCAAGCGCTGGGGCAATTCCGCAGTGCTGGTCTTGAGCCTGCTGTCGGTGCTGGCCGCGGCCTGGGCGGAGCGTCGCGCTGGCGGGAGGTCCCCATGAACCCGTTCGCGGGGTGGCGGGAGGAGGGGGCTGAGGCGTACCTGCTGCGGCGCTTGGTGACGGTGGCGGTGTTGCTGTTCCCCTCGGCCTGCATGCTGGTGGACAAGAGCGACAGCGCCTGCCTGCTGTTGCTCGGGCTGGCGGGTGTGTGGATATGGATGCGGCAGGGATTCAGGTCCGGACTGTCGCAGCGGGAATGGCTGCTCGCAGGCGCCTATGCGGGCTTCTTCCTGACGGCGGTGCTCGCGTTCTACCTCGGCGAGCAGACGGATGAGGGCTTCCGGTTGCTCGGCCGCTACCTGCGCTTCGTGTTCGCCCTGCCGGCGCTCATCGTCCTCAAGCGCTACCGGCCGTCGGCGCTGGTCGTCTGGTCCGGTCTCGGCGTGGGCGCGTTGCTGCTCGGCGTAGACGGCGTATGGGAGCGGCTCGGGACGCAGGGTTTCCTGCGCCCTGAGGGCGACACCAACCTGGCGATCCTGTTCGGCGACCTGGCGCTGCTCACGGCATTCTGCTTCGCTGCCGGCTACGTCTATATAGATAGCCTGCTGCCACGCCTAGGCCCCTGGTTGATGGCCGCCGGTGTCATCTCCGGTTTCTCAGCCTGTTTGCTCTCGGGAGCCCGCGGCGCCTGGGTGGCAGTGCCGGTGCTGCTGGTGCTGTTCCTGGGCGCGCGCCACGTCTTGAGGCGCCGCACGGTAGTTGTAGGCGGCGCCGCCATCGCCGCTTTGTTCATGTTGCTCTACCTGCTGCCACAAGCGCATGTACGCGACCGTCTCACCGCCAGTGTTTCCCAGGTGCGCAGCTATTGGCATGCCGCGGAGGACATCCGCCGCCGGCAGGGCGAGTCCGCGTGCCTCGACCAGGTGGAGGTACTCCAGGAGTGGCTCGCAGCGAAGGAACGCTGGCAAGGGAGGAGGTTCAAAGTGGAGGTGGTGACCGAGCAGGGTGCTTATGCACGGATGCTGACGGCTCTCGGTTGCCTCGATGGTGCTGTGCTCCACATCCGGAATGACGGATTTAAACCCGCCCACATCTGGCTGCCGCGCATCTCGCGTCCCGGTGAGGCTGCCACGACGACGCTGTTGGTTCGCGGACTTGGCGAACTCCAGTTCGCGATGTATCCGCCCTCGATCCGCGAGATCTCGAGCGGCGGATACCAGGTGGTTCAGCTGATCGCTCCAGCCCGCTTCGGGCGGCGTCTGAGCGTGGCGGTCCCCCCGGGCGGGAACCTGTGGCTCGCGCCGCGGGAGACGTCGCCCGGCGAGTACCGCTACACCCTGATGCGTTCCTCCATCGGCCAGCGCCTGGAGATGTGGCACGCCGCCGCGCGACTGTTCCAGAGCAAACCGCTGTTCGGCGCGGGCACGGGCGCGTTCCAGCATGCGACCCGCGGGCTGATCCAGGCCGGCGCGGTGGCGCCCTTCATCGCGGAGTATGACCACCCCCACGACGACTACTGGGACGCGCTCTCGAGTCGCGGCCTCGTCGGCCTGCTGGCGCTGCTGGCGCTGCTCGGCGTACCGGCCTGGCTCTTCATCAGCGCGCTCCAGAGCAATGCAGCGCAGCGCAGCACCGCCGGCCTGGGCGGACTACTGGTGGTGACCGGTTTCGCCATCTTCGGACTCACCGAGACCATGTTCATCCATTCCGTGACCATCACCTGGTATGTCATCATGACCCTGGTGTTCCACGTGTTGGCGGACGATTCGGGAGCAGCGGGGCGTGATGCAGGACAGCTATAGATTCGCCGAGATCGAGGCCGACGCTCGCGCCCTGTGGGAGAAGGCGGGTGCGTCTCGCGCCGCGGAAGGAGCCGAGGGTCCGAAGTATTACTGCCTGTGCATGCTGCCGTATCCCAGCGGCCGGCTGCACATGGGGCACGTGCGCAACTACACCATCGGCGACGTCATCACCCGTTACCACCGCATGAACGGACGCAACCTGCTGCAGCCCATGGGCTGGGATGCGTTCGGACTGCCGGCCGAGAACGCCGCCATCAAGAACGGCGTACCGCCCGCGAAGTGGACCTACGACAACATCGCCTACATGCGCATGCAGCTGAAGTCGCTGGGCTACGCCATCGACTGGTCGCGCGAGGTAGCCACCTGCCACCCGCAGTACTACAAGTGGAACCAGTGGCTGTTCCTGCGCATGCTGGAGAAGGGCATCGCCTACAAGAAGACCGGCACGGTCAACTGGGACCCGGTGGACCAGACGGTCCTCGCCAACGAGCAGGTGATCGACGGGCGCGGCTGGCGCACCGGCGCGCCGGTCGAGAAGCGCGAGATCCCCATGTACTACCTCAAGATCACCGCTTACGCCGAGGAGCTGCTCGGTGCGCTCGGCCGGCTGCCCGGCTGGCCGGAGCGGGTCAAGACCATGCAGGCGAACTGGATAGGCAAGAGCGAGGGTGTGGAGATCGGCTTCCCCTACGACGGCGGCGCGCTCAAAGTGTTCACCACCCGCGCCGACACGCTGATGGGCGCGACCTATGTGGCGGTGGCCGCCGAACATCCCTTGGCGGCGCGAGCCGCTGCGCAGGACCCGAAAGTGGCGGAGTTCGTGGAGGAATGCCGCCGCGGCGGGGTCACCGAGGCGGAGCTCGCCACCCAGGAGAAGAAAGGGGTCGCCACCGCGCTCACGGTGACCCACCCCTTGAGCGGCGCGCAGCTGCCGGTGTGGGTCGCGAATTACGTGCTCATGGGCTATGGCGAAGGCGCGGTGATGGCGGTCCCGGCCCACGACGAGCGGGACTTCGAGTTCGCGCGCAGATACGGCCTTCCCCTGAAGACCGTGGTGCGCGCGGCGGACGGCGCCGCCCAGGATCCCCGCGCGCTGACTGAGGCCTTCGTCACCAAGGACGGGGTGCTGTGCAATTCCGGCAAGTACGACGGGCTCGCCTATCAGGCGGGGACCGATGCGATCGCCGCGGATCTAGCCGCCAAAGGGCTCGGCCAGAAGCGGGTGCAGTGGCGGTTGCGCGACTGGGGCATCTCACGCCAGCGCTATTGGGGCTGCCCGATACCGCTCATCCACTGCGACCGCTGCGGCGATGTCCCGGTGCCCGACGCGGACCTGCCGGTGGTGTTGCCGGAGGACTTGGCGCCGGATGGCAGCGGCAACCCGCTCGCCAAGTACAAGCCCTTCGTGGAATGCATCTGCCCGACGTGCGGCAAGCCGGCGCGGCGCGAGACCGATACCATGGATACCTTCGTGGACTCGTCCTGGTACTTCATGCGCTACGCGTGCCGCGACAACGATTCCGCCATGGTGGACGGACGGGTGAACTACTGGCTGCCGGTGGACCAATACATCGGCGGCATCGAGCACGCCATCCTGCATCTCTTGTACTCGCGCTTCTGGACGCGGGTGATGCGCGACATGGGCCTCGTGGCGTTCGACGAACCCTTCACCAACCTCCTGACCCAGGGCATGGTGCTCAACCACATCTTCCTGCGTCGCGGCGGTTCCGCTGGCATCACCTATTACAGCCCCGAGGAGGTGGAGCTCAAGCACGACGCCGAAGGGCGCGTGAGCTCCGCCGTACTCAAGGCGGATGGCCGACCCGTGGAATACGACGGGATGGGCACCATGTCCAAGTCCAAGAACAACGGCGTGGACCCGCAGATGCTGGTCGAGAAATACGGCGCCGACACCGTGCGCCTGTTCATGATGTTCGCGGCACCGCCGGAACTTACCCTCGAATGGTCGGAGAGCGGCGTGGAAGGGGCGCAGCGTTTCCTGAAGCGGTTGTGGAAGGCGGTGGTCGAACACACCGCGGCTGGCCCCGTGCCTGCACTGAACGCCTCGGCCCTGGACGGGGCACAGCGGGACCTGCGGCGCCAGATCCACGAGACCATCGCCAAGGTCAGCGACGACGTCGGCCGGCGATACACCTTCAATACTGCGGTTGCCGCCATCATGGAGCTGCTCAACGCCGTGACCCGTGCGCCGGGTATGCGTCCCCAGGATCGGGCGCTCAGACAGGAAGCTTATGAGACCCTCACCCTGCTGCTCACGCCCGTCGTACCGCACATCGCGGAAGCCCTGTGGAGAGGTCTCGGCAGGCAGACCTCGGTGATGGAGGCAGGCTGGCCGGCCGCGGACCCGGCGGCTCTCAAGCGGGACACCTTGGAACTGGTGGTGCAGGTTAACGGTAAGCTGCGCGGCCACATCCGCGTCGCGGCGGACGCGGCCCGCGAGGCGATCGAACGCGCTGCCTTGGCGGAACCTTCCGTGCAGCCTTTCGTCCAAGGGAAGGACGTGAAGAAGATCGTGGTGGTCCCGGGCAAGCTGGTGAACGTGGTGGCCGCATGAAGCGCGCGCGCCTCCCGCTGGTCCTGCTGCTGGCGGTGTTATGCGCTGCCTGCGGTTTCCACCTGCACCAGGCTCCGAACCTGCCTGCCCAGATGCGCATCATCTACGTCTCCTCCAGCGGCCAGAATGCCGATCTGGTGCGGGAGTTGCGGCGTAACCTGGCGACGGAGGACACCCAGGTGGTCCTGGACCCTGCGACTGCGACGGCCACGCTCGCGATCCTGCGGGCGGAACAGAGCAGCCGGCCGCTGACCTTCAACTATCTGGGACGGCCTACCGAATACGAGGCCGCCTACCACGTGGAGTTCTCTATGATGGCGGGAGGTGTAGTGATCATGCCGCCGCAGGTACTCAGCCTGACCCGCAGTTATAACTTCAGCACTTCCAACGCGGTGGGCAACGAGGAGCAGGCGAACGCCGTGTTCACAGCCCTCACCCACGAGATGGCCCAGCTCATCGTCTTCCGCATCCAGGCGGCGGCCAAGCGCCTTGCCCCGGCTCCGCGCACGGCGGCCCAGCCCGCGCCGGCTTCCCTCCCGCCGGCCGGAACCGTTACACTCCCTGCAGCCGCTACGGCTACGCCAACACCGGTGTCCTGAGAGTGTCCGCCCCAGCGCCGTACAATGCCCGCCCACAGCCAGGACTCCGCTCCCGGAGCTTGTGGCTCGCGCTCGCATTGCTGGTGCTGGCGGTGCAGACGGGGCTGCCGGCCCACGAGGACAGCCATCCCGTCGGTCAGACGGACAGCCTCTGCCAGTATTGTGCCCTCGGCGGCAACCTGTTCGGCATGCCGAATGCCGCCCTGCCGCCGGTCGGCGCCGCGGCGCCGGTGGAGACGCCGCTACCCACGCTGTTCTCCCTCGACGTCACCCCCTTCCCCCGTACCCTCTTCGGCCGCGCACCTCCCTCGATCGTCAACGCCTGAGCTGCTGATTCCAGCATAGGCGCCGCACTTGCGGCGCGCGTTGATGTCTATCCGATGGAGGGTCTGTACATGTATCGCCTACTCATCGCAGGGCTCGTGACGAGCCTCGCCGCACTGTCCTGCACGGCGGCGGATGCCGCCCCGCAGGGCAGCGGCAACGCTTTCAACCCGGGTATCGCCCTGGTGCTGAACGGCACCTGGGCTGCCTATCCGTCCACGGCGGGCAACCGCCAGATCCCCGGCTTCATGCTGGGGGAAGGCGCCGGCCTCGCCCCCCAGGGCTTCGGCCTCGGCGAGTCGGAACTGGACCTCGCGTCCAACTTCGACAACCTGTTCACGGGCTTCGGCGCGATCTCATTCCACGAGAGTCATGGCGAGGACTCGGCTGAAGTGGAGCTCGCCTACCTGCAGACCATCGCTATGCCCTACGGCCTGCAGTTCACCGCCGGCAAGTTCTTCTCCGCCTTCGGCTACCAGAACGCGCGCCACGCCCACACCTGGGACTTCGTGGACCAGCCGCTGGCATACGAAGCCATGCTCAACAACCAGTTCAGCGATCCGGGGGCGCAGCTCACCTGGCTCGCACCCACGGACCTGTACCTGCTGTTCGGCGTGGAAGCGTTCAGCGGCGACCATTACCCCGCGGGCGGGGCCGGCCATAGCGGCAACGGCGCGAGTTCCTTGTTCGTGAAGTTCAGCGACGACCCGGACGACAGCGACACGTGGTTCGCGGGCCTGTCCTATCTCTCCGCACGTTCCGTGAACCGTCCGTCCCTGGGTTCGCCCGACCCTACGTTCTCGGACCAGAGCCAGCTGGACGGGCCGGTGTTCACCGGCACGAGCCACCTCTTGGGCGCGGATTTCGTGTGGAAATGGGCGCCCCACGGCAATTTCTACGAGAAGAACTTCGTCTTCCAGACGGAATACCTGCATCGGCGCGAGAGCGGCAACGTGGCGGCGAACCCCTGCCCGCTGGGATCCGTGTGCGCCGGCGGCAGCGACTATTCGGGCACGGCCGGAGGCTGGTACGTGCAGGGGGCCTATCAGTGGATGCCGCGCTGGCGCATCGGACTGCGCTACGACCGGCTGACCAGTGACGACCGGGTGACCGGCGCCTACCAGCCGGCGCAACTGCTCGCCGCCGGTTACGCGCCGCAGCGCTGGAGCGCCATGCTGGATTTCTCCAACTCCGAGTTCAGCCGCCTGCGCCTGCAGTTCAACCGCGACCGCTCCGCTCCGACGGCGGCGAACGTGGTGATGTTGCAGTACATCGTGGCCATGGGCGCCCATCCGGCGCACACCTTCTGATTTGAGGAGCACGACATGAAATCCCTTAAGTTCCTAGCGCTGCCGCTGCTGCTCGGCCTGTCGCTACCGGCCTACGCAGACCTGAACGTGTTCGCCTGTGAACCCCATTGGACCGCGTTGCTCACGGAGATCGGCGGTCCCCACGTCACC
>DATIEQ010000140.1:0-4580 GCA_035455665.1 Gammaproteobacteria bacterium
ACTGGTGCCGCGTAGGAGACCGCCTCCAGGGCCGGCGCCGCGGCGACGTTCAGTTCCGCGAGCTTCACGGTGGCGAGAGGCTTGGATTTCGCCTTCATGATGTCCGGCATCTTCACGAAGCGCGGGGTATTCAATCTCAGATCCGTCGTCACCACGGCCGGGAGATCCACCTCGATCACTTCGAGCCCTGCATCTACTTCGCGTGTGACTTTAAGGGTCTTGTCCTTGAGTTCCACCGCCGAGGCGAAGGTGGCCTGGGGCCGGTCCCACAGCGCCGCCAGCATCTGGCCGGTCTGGTTGCAGTCGTCGTCGATGGCCTGCTTGCCGAGGATCACGAGGTCCGCGTTCTCGCGCTTCACCAACTCGAGGAAGATGCGTGCCGCCATGAGGGGCTGCACGGCTTCGGCGGTCTCGACCAGGACGGCCCGGTCGGCACCCATGGCCAGCGCAGTGCGCAGCTGCTGCTGCACCTCGGCGGGGCCGATGCTCATAGCGACCACTTCCGCCGGGGAACCGCGCTCGCGGATGCGCAGGGCCTCCTCCAGGGCGATCTCGTCGAAGGGGTTGATGGAGAGCTTAACGCCGCCCGTCTCGACGCCCGTGCCGTCCTTCTTCACCTGGATGCGGACGTTGAAGTCCACCACCTGTTTGATGCCGACAAGGATCTTCATCCTTTGATACCAATTTGGCGAACTGGGACAAGCAACACGATTACCATTCCTATTCCAGCATAAATTATGAATATGGAACCCAGCAAATAAATTGAATCATAGAAATCGCTGTCATGTAACATTTCAAGTAGCATCGGCGGAAATAACGAGCCGTTGAATAGTGAAAAAAGCATCCCGATGAATATTCCCTTCGTAATCCAACGATATTTGTTTAACAGGCTGCCCGCATGGTGATATATGAACACAACAATCATTGCTGGAATTAGATAGAAGATATATCCAGCATTGCGTTCCCAATTTTGGCGAGGCTCACTAGAGTGCGCCATGAATGTTGGTAAGGTGAAGTGAAAGATAACCTCAGTACAAAAAATTCCAGCCAACGCTATGACAAGGCATGCGAACGCAATTCTTATCGATTGAATTTTTGTCATGAGTTATAGATTCTGATAATTAGGCCCCGAACCACCCTCGGGCGTGGTCCAGGTGATGATCTCGTAAGGGTCTTTGATGTCGCAGGCCTTGCAGTGTACGCAGTTGGCGGCGTTGATCTGCAGGCGCTTCCTGCCGCCATCCTCCACCATCTCATAGACCTGAGCCGGACAGAAACGGGTGCAGGGGTTGCCGTATTCCTCCGCGCATTTCGTGGCGCAGATGTTGGTGTCCGAGACCTTGAGGTGGGCGGGCTGGTGCTCGTCGTGGGAAGTGGCGGCGAAGTACACCGATGCCAATCGGTCCCGTGGTGGCAGCGTGCGCTCGATCTTGTCTGCCTCATCAGCCAGTTGTTCGCGCTTTCTCAGACTCGACCAATCAGCGTGATTCCTGAGGGTCCAGGGCAGCAGGCCGAAGGTGACGGTCTCGATGGCGGCGTTCACGAGCCCGAGCCACAGGCCCCAGCGGAAGCCGGGACGGAAATTGCGGATGGTGTGGAGTTCCTTCGCAGAGGGCGAGGCGCGCCAAGCCGCGTCGAAGCCCTCGCTGGTCCCTTTCTCGGCCAAGTGCTCTGCCGCGAGCATCCCCGAGCGCATGGCCGTGTGCACGCCCTTGATCTTGGCCACGTTGATGGTGCCTGCCGCGTCGCCGATGAGGATCGCGCCGGGCATCTCGAGCTTCGGCAGCGACTGGATCCCTCCCTCGATGATAGTGCGGGCCCCGGAGGCTAAGATCTCGCCGCCCTCGAGCAGGGGCTTCACGCTCGGGTGGTGCTTGAAGCGCTGGAAGGCTTCGAAGGGTTGGAAGGCGGGGTCCGCGTAATCGAGCCCCGCCACGAAACCTATATATAGACGGTCCTGGTCCAGGTGGTAGAGGAAGCTGCCGCCGTAGGTCTTGGCATCCAGCGGCCAGCCCACGGTGTGCTGCACGAGGCCCGGCTGCACACGTCCCGGCGCCACCCGCCAGAGCTCTTTGAACCCCAAGCCATAAGTCTGGGGTGAGCTGTCGGCATCGAGCTTGAATTCCTGGATGAGCTTCTTGCTCACGCTGCCGCGGCAACCTTCGGCCAGCACGGTCAAGCCCGCGTGGATGTCCACGCCGGGCGCGAAGTTCGGCCCCGGCCTGCCGTCCTTCTGCAGGCCCATGTCGCCGCAGCGCACGCCGATGACCCGCCCGTCCGAGAGGAGCGGCGCGGCGGCGGAGAATCCAGGGAATACGTCCACGCCTAAAGCTTCCGCCTGCTGGCCCAGCCAGGCGCAGAGGCTGCCGAGAGAGATGATGAAGTTGCCCTGGTTCTCCATCTGCGGCGGCGTCGGCAGCCGCCAGCGGCCGCCCTTTGTCAGCAGCGCGAACTCGTCCTTCGCCGCCGCCACGCAGATGGAAGGCGGGCTCTTGCGCCACTCCGGCAGCAACCTGTCCAGGGGGCCGGGTTCCATCACGCAGCCCGAGAGGATGTGTGCGCCCACCTGTGAGCCTTTCTCCAGCACGCAGACGCGCTTGTCCGGCGCGAGTTGCTTGTGATGGATGGCGAAGGCGAGGCCGGCGGGGCCGGCGCCCACCACCACCACGTCGTAGCTCATCACCTCGCGCTGAGTGTCCAAATCGTTTCTCTTGTGTCGTCATTCCGGCGAAAGCCGGAATCCAGTTGTTAGATGGATCCCGGATAACCGCACAGATGCGGTTTCCGGGATGACCCGGCGAAAGACCGGGTCACTTGGGCTGCATGCGGATGGCGCCGTCCAGCCGGATGGTACCGCCGTTCAGCATCACGCTCTCGCAGATCTGCTGCACCAGCTGGGCGTATTCCTCCGGCTTGCCGAGGCGCGAGGGGAAGGGCACCTGGGCGCCCAGGGACTTCTGAACCTCCTCGGGCATCCCGGCCATCATCGGCGTCCAGAAGATGCCGGGGGCGATGGTCATGACGCGGATGCCGAAGCGGGAGAACTCCCGGGCGATGGGCAGGGTCAGGCCCACCACGCCGCCCTTGGAGGCGGAGTAGGCGGCCTGGCCGATCTGGCCCTCGTAGGCGGCGACGGAAGCGGTGTTCACGATCACGCCCCGCTCGCCGTCATCACCGGGCGCGTTGCCCTGCATCGCGTTGCCCGCGGCCTTGATGAGGTTGAAGGTGCCTACCAGGTTCACGGCGATCACCTTGGCGAAGAAGTCCGAGGCCATGGGGCCTTCCTTGCCGAGCACCCGGCCCGCGCCCAGGATGCCGGCGCAGCTCACCGCGAGCTGCAGGCTGCCGAAGGCGTCCTTGGCGCGCGCCACGGCGGCGTTCACGTCCTTCTCGGAGGAGACGTCGGTCTTGATGAAGAGCGCGTGGGCGCCGAGCTGCTTCGCCGCAGCCTCGCCCTGCTGCTCGTTGAAGTCCAGGATGGCCGCCTTGCCGCCGGCCTTCACCACCCGCTCGCAGGTGGCGAGCCCCAGGCCCGAGGCGCCGCCGGAGACCACGGCGTTGATCTTCTCGAATTTCATCTCATTGCTTCCTTGGGTATTGAGTCGTTCTGCTTAAGCTGTCCTACCTTGATTGGCTACGGCGTTGGCCGCCGCGGCGGCCTTCGCCGCATCGCCCAGGTAGTAATGGCGCTTGGCCCGGAACTTCTTGTCGAACTCGTAGACCAGCGGGATGGCGGTCGGGATATTGAGCGTTACGATCTCGTCCTCGCTCATGCCGTCCAGGTGCTTCACCAGTGCCCGGAGCGAGTTGCCGTGGGCCACGATGATGACCCGCTCGCCGCGCTGCATGGCCGGCAGGATCTTGCCCTTCCAGTAAGGCACGAAGCGGGCGACGGTATCCTTCAGGCTCTCGGTGGCGGGGAGCTCTTTCGCCTTGAGATCTGCATAGCGCGGGTCATGCTTGGGATGGCGCGGGTCGGACTTCTTGAGCGCGGGCGGCGGCACGTCGTAGCTGCGGCGCCAGATCTTCACCTGCGCTTCGCCATGTTCCTTGGCGGTCTCAGCCTTGTTGAGGCCCTGCAGCGCACCGTAGTGGCGCTCGTTCAAGCGCCAGTGCTTGTGCACGGGTATCCACATGAGGTCCAGCTCTTCCTGCACCAGCCACAGGGTGCGGATGGCGCGCTTCAGCACCGAGGTGTAGGCCACGTCGAAGCTGAATCCCGCGTCCTTGAGCAACCGCGCAGAATCCCGGGCCTCGGCCACCCCCTCCGGCGCCAAGTCCACGTCCGTCCAGCCGGTGTAGCGGTTCTCCTTGTTCCAGGTGCTGAAGCCGTGCCGCAATAAAACAAGCGTGCTCATCGTGGTCTCTCAATCATCATAGGAAGTCGCCAAGGTCTGCTCGTGCTTGAAACGGTCGATCGCCAGTTCGATGAGCCTGCCGATGAGCTCCGTATAGCCGATGCCGCTCGCTTCCCACAGTTTCGGGTACATGCTGATCTTGGTGAAGCCGGGGATGGTGTTGATCTCGTTCACGTAGAGGCTGCCGTCCTGCTTCAGGAAGAAGTCCACGCGTCCCATGCC
>DATIEQ010000141.1:0-5699 GCA_035455665.1 Gammaproteobacteria bacterium
GAGCCATCACCGCCGCCTGTTTCCTGTCACGCTTCACCAAGAAGATGCACTGGGCGCATCTCGACATCGCTGGCACCGCGTGGAAGGGCGGCGGCGAGAAAGGCGCCACGGGCCGTCCGGTGCCGCTGCTGGTGCAGTACCTGCTGGACCAGGTGTGACTCAGGTCGATTTCTACGTGCTGCCTGACGCGGCAAGCCGCGGCCGGATGCTGTTCGCCTGCCGGCTCGCGGAGAAGGCGTTCGGCCTGGGCCACCGGGTGTTCGTGCAGGCAGAATCCGAGGGTGAAGCGCGCGAGCTCGACGACCTCATGTGGACGTTCCGTGACCGGAGCTTCCTCCCCCACTGCCTCGCGGGCCAGGACGAGTCGGCCGCAGTACATATCGGGCATGGAGCCGAACCCCAGGGCGGATTCCACCTGCTCGTGAACCTTGGAACCCAGGTACCGGGCTTCTTCAGCCGCTTCGAGCGGGTGGCCGAAGTCATCGACGCAGACGAGACGCGCCGAGCCCAGGGGCGGGAGCGCTTCCGCTTCTATAAGGACCGGGGTTACCCTCTAGAGACCCACAAGCTCTGAAAGCCATGGCTGCACCCCGCAAACCCCGACTCACGCCCACACTGGATATCCCGGTGCTCACGGAGGTGGTGGAATCTCCCCCAGAAACCGCTCCATCCGCTACGGCGAGGACGGCGGTCATCACTATCCCCCAGGATATGCTCTCCGAGATGCTCACGGAACGCATCGCCGCCCTCACCGACCGGCTGCTCAGGGATGCCGCCGCGGAGATCCACATCACCCTCGTGGACAAGGTGTGGGAGAAGCTGCGCGAGGAGATCCCCGCCATCGTCGCTGAAGCATTAAAAGATAACGATAAAGAGTGAACCGCCCCCGCTGATATAATCCCCACGCCGCGTGACGCCGGCGCAGAAGCAAAAAAACTGCTGGAATCATGGAGAAAGCCTACGAGCCCCGCGGCATCGAGGACCGCTGGTATGCCCGCTGGGAAAGCCAGGGCTGGTTCTCGCCTCAGAGTGACGCTGAATCGTCCTACTGCATACTGCTGCCACCACCGAACGTCACCGGTACGCTCCACATGGGCCATGCTTTCCAGCAGACCCTCATGGACGCCCTCATCCGCTATCAGCGCATGCGCGGCGCGAGCGTCCTGTGGCAGGGCGGCACCGATCACGCTGGCATCGCGACGCAGAAGATAGTCGAGAACCAACTCGCCGCCGAGGGCAAGACCCGCCACGACCTGGGACGGGAGAAGTTCATCGAGCGGGTCTGGGCCTGGAAAGAGGAATCGGGCTCCGTCATCACCCGCCAGATGCGCCGCCTCGGCGCCTCCTGCGACTGGTCGCGGGAACGCTTCACCATGGACGCAGGACTCTCGGCGGCGGTCCTGCGCGTGTTCATCCAGTGGTATCGCGACGGCCTCCTCTATCGGGGCAAGCGGCTGGTGCACTGGGATCCGGTGCTGCAGACCGCTGTCTCCGACCTCGAAGTGAACAACGAGGAGCGGGACGGCCATCTCTGGCTCATCCGCTATCCAGCGGCAGACGGCGGCGAGGGCCTGGTGGTCGCTACCACGCGGCCTGAGACCATGCTGGGCGACGTGGCGGTCGCCGTGCATCCGGAGGATGCGCGTTACCAGAGACTCATCGGCAAGAAATTGAAGCTGCCCCTGACCGATCGCCAGATACCAGTCGTCGCCGACGATTATGTGGACAAGGAGTTCGGGACAGGCGCCGTGAAGAGCACGCCAGCCCACGACTTCAACGACTATGCGCTGGCGCAACGGCACAAGCTGCCGATCCTCAACATCTTCACCCTGGACGCCAAGACCAACGACTCGGTGCCCGCCGCCTACCGTGGTTTGGACCGCTTCGCAGCACGTAAGAAGGTGATCGCCGACCTGGAAGCCCAGGGATTGTTGGTAGAGACCAAGAAACACAAGCTGATGGTGCCCATCAGCCAGCGCTCGGACGCAGTCATCGAGCCCATGCTCACGGACCAGTGGTTCCTGGATCTGACCAGCGATAAGGGTCGCCGTGCCATCACCGAGCCGGCGCTCGACGCTGTGCGCTCCGGCAAGATCAAGTTCACCCCCGAGAACTGGAGCACCACCTACCTCCAGTGGCTGGAGAACATCCAGGACTGGTGCGTGAGTCGCCAGCTCTGGTGGGGTCACCGCATCCCGGCCTGGTTCGACGAGGCCGGCAACATCTTCGTGGGAGAGAGTGAGGCTGACGCCCTGAAGCACGCCAAGGCAAAGCCCGTGGGCAATCTTCGGCAGGACGAAGACGTGTTGGATACCTGGTTCAGCTCCGCTCTCTGGCCCTTCTCGACACTGGGCTGGCCCGGCGACACGTCGGTGCGCGCGAAGGAATGGAAGGATTTTGAGCGCTTCCTGCCCTCCTCAGTCTTGGTCACTGGCTTCGACATCATCTTCTTCTGGGTAGCGCGCATGGTTATGGCGAGCCTTTATTTCGTGGGTCGGAAACCTGACGGAAGTTATGAGCCTGAGCGTGCAGCCATCGAGAAGCGCGTCCCCTTCCGCGAGGTCTACATCAACGCCATCGTGCGGGATGCGGAAGGCCAGAAGATGTCCAAGTCCAAGGGCAACACCATCGACCCCCTGGATCTGATCGACGGCATCGGGCTCGAAGCGCTGGTGAAGAAGTCCACCGAGTCGCTGCTCCTGCCCAAGGACAAGGAGAAAGTGGAAAGGCGCGTCCGCCGGGATTACCCCCAGGGCATCCCCCCCTCGGGCGCCGACGCCCTGCGCTTCACCTTCGCCTCGCTGGCCACTTACGGCCGCACGATCAACTTCGACCTCAAGCGCTGCGAAGGCTACAGGAACTTCTGCAACAAGCTTTGGAACGCCTCGCGCTATGTGCTGATGAACACCGAAGGTTACAAAACTTCAGAACGTGAGCCCGCGTGTATTACTCCTGCCGAAAAGTGGATCGTTTCACGTCTCCACGATCTGTGTGACGGCTTGGAAGAGAACTTCAAGAGCTACCGCTTCGACCTGGTTGCACAAGATCTGTATGAATTCACATGGAACGACTTCTGCGATTGGTTCGTCGAGCTGTCGAAGCCCGACCTGAATAGTCCCGATCCCAAAATAGCTGCATCCACACGGCACACGTTGCTATATGTGTTGGAAAACCTATTGCGAGCGCTCCATCCACTCGTACCCTTCATTACCGAAGAACTATGGCAGCAAGTCGCTCCAAGGCTGGGTATCAACGGCGAAACCATCTCGCTCCGCCGTTATCCTTCGTTCGAATCCACCCCCAGACCCGGTGGTGGCTCAAACTCCGACATCGAATGGTTGCTCGCGGCTGTTCCCCTTATCCGCGGCATACGCAGCCAAAACAACATCTCACCGACCCGTTCGGTGCCGCTGATCATTGAACTGCCTGCAGACGGCGGTTCTCCGGTCAATGCCGAAATCGTTGATCCCTATTTGCGATTTCTGGCGAAATTGGAATCGATAACCCGGGTGCCGCGCGGCAAAGTCCCTTCGCTCACGGCAATGACCGTATTGGATGAAGTTAACCTACATATCCCACTCGCCGGCCTGATCGATGCCCAAGCGGAGCGGGAGCGGCTCGGCCGGGAGATCGAGAAAGCCCGCGCCAACCTGGCGCGCTGCGAGCAGAAGCTTGGCAACGCCTCTTTCGTGAGTGGAGCGCCCTCCGAGGTGGTAGCCAAGGAGCGTGGCTTGGCCGAGAAGCTGCGTAACGCCGTCATCCAATTGGAAAAACAGCGCGAGGCCCTCCCACCCGCCTAGCGCTTGGACGATTTTTGACCACGAGACGATAGGCAAATGCACCTCGCCGCCTTATTATTGGCGGCCCAAAGGGAGTGCTCCATGCTCGCGACTCAAGTCCGACAGAAAGACGGCGTGTTCTACTTCGCGGCCTACCCCGTGGAGGACCTGCTGGCCAAGGTCCGCTTCATCAGCCGCTTCTACGGCGAAGGGGAAACAATCGCCCCGGAGAAACCCGTCGAGGGCGACGAGATCGCGGAGTTCATCGGCCATATCGAGCACTCCGACAAGGCCTTCCAACGCACGCTGTCCCGGGCCAAGGTCGCCCAGCTGCGCAACTTCTACGAGACTGCCGCCAGTCAGCCGCCCATCCCCGGCACGGTGCTGCTGTTCACCAACGAGCGCCTGAGCTTCGAACCCATGCAGGGTTTCGAGAACGTGGGGCACCTGCAGGAACCCAAGGGCAAGTACCTCATCATCGACGGTCAGCATCGCCTGGCGGCGCTCAACTTCTACCGCAAGGACCGGCCGGGCGAAGCCCGCACCATCCACGTGCCCTGCGTGATCTTCGACGGCAAGAGCGAGGATTTCGCCACCGAGATGTTCGTCATCATCAACTCGACACCCACGCGCATCAACAAGAGCCACCTGATCGACCTCTACGAACGGGTGTCCTGGGCCGCTCCGGAGAAGAAATTCGCGGCCCACGTGGTGGAAAGGCTCTACTCGCAAGGCGACAGCCCCTTGCGTTATCGCATCAACCGCCTCGGCGGCCGGGCGCAGCGACAGAAATGGATCCTGCAGGCCGAGCTCTTCAACGAGCTCAACCGCTGGATCAGCGCCGACTGGAAGAGTATCGAGCGGCGCGGCGCCGACGACAAGGAAGTAGACCGTTTCTACCGGGTGGTGCGCGATTTCCTGAAGGCGGCCGAGACGGTGTGGGGCGATGCCTGGGGTCACAACTCCTACATGGTCACCACGTCGGTGACTTTGAAGGCGCTCATCCGCGTCTGCGCCGACCTCTCCCCCAAGGACGCTACCCCCGAGAACGGCCGCCTCGAACGCTGGGTGAAGCGCCTCACGCCCTGGGCCGAGCAGAAGCGCGTGTTCCGGGCGGAAGGCTTCTACGAACGCTTCCCGGCCAAGGGCCAGGTGGAGCGCGTGTCGCGCATCCACCGGGAGCTGCTGCGCGCCGCGAACATCGAACCCTTCGTCCGCTCCGCTTCGCGGAAGAAGGCAGCGGAAGCCAAATAGCTCTAGCCGCTCGGTCCGGGCGTCTGATTCAGCATCATGGCTCGCAGCCTCCAGCCTCCGGACTGCTTCTTCCACACCGCCAAGTAGTTGCCATAGGCGAGCGTCGGCTGGCCGGCGGCGTTGCTGCCGTTGAGTTCGTACACGCCCCAGGTGTAGCCTCCGCTACCCTCCGCCTCCGCCTGTTGCGGCGTCCAGGAGAACTGCGTACCGGCGGGCACCGTCGCGAGCGCTTCCTCCACTGAGGCCTTCCCTTTAAGGGCTGAGCCGCGCTCGGGCAGGAACACCACGCTGTCTGCCGCCACCGCGGCGAAGGCGACAGCGAAACCCTGTTTCGCTGACCGGCTGGAGAATGATTGGTCGGCAGCCATGAGCGATGCCTGCGCGGAGCCGGCGCCGCCGCTGCAGGCAACGAGCGCCAGGACGACAGCCGGTACCCAGACCCGGAAGGCTGCAACTCTCACCATCTGCTCCTGTCGAAGACTCGAGGTCACGTGGACGGAACCTGGATTTTGGCATAAGGTGAACGGACGGAGGTAACCCATGGTCGCGGACACGCAAGCCTTGTCCGAGGAAAACGCGGTTCACGCCCAGAGGCACAAGCTGGAGCAGGCGATCGCGGAGTCGAACCGCATCGTGCTCGGCAAGGACGCGCAGATCCGCCTGTGC
>DATIEQ010000142.1:0-18406 GCA_035455665.1 Gammaproteobacteria bacterium
CTCTAAGGCCATTCCATGACCCTCTATTCCCGACCGACTTGCCCCCATTCCCACCGAGTGCGCCTGGTGCTGGCGGAGAAGGGCATCGCCATGGAGGTGGTGAACGTTGAGGGCAGCAAGCTCCCCGAGGACCTGCTGGACCTCAACCCCTACAACAGCGTGCCGACGCTGGTGGACCGGGAGCTCGTGCTCTACGACCCGCGCATCATCATGGAATACCTGGAAGAGCGCTTCCCCCATCCGCCGCTCATGCCGGTGGACCCGGTGACGCGGGCGCGCTTCCGCCTCGCCCTATACCGCGTCGAGCGCGACTGGTACACGCTGGTGGACGAGATCGAGCAGTCGCCCAACAAGCCCCACGCGCGCGCCAAGAAGATGCTGCGCGAGAGCTTGCTCGCGTCCTCGGACGCGTTCTCCGCCAAGCCGTATTTCCTGAGCGACGAGTTCTCGCTGGTGGACTGCAGCATCGCCCCCATCCTGTGGCGCCTGCCCCGCTACGAGATCGACATCCCGTCCCAGGCGAAGGCCATCCACAAGTACTCAGACCGCGTGTTCAACCGTCCGGCGTTCAAACTGAGTCTGACCGAAGTTGAACGCGAGATGCGCGAAGCCGCCTAAAAATGCGTCTTTTGTTCCCTGGCGTCGTTGCGTCCAGTCTCGAAATCCTCACGTACTATCGGAGTACGCTCCGGTTTCTCGACTGTCCGGGCCTCGCCAGGGAACAAAATCCATCATTTTTTGTTCTCTCTTATGCTATCTAGAAAACCCTATTTCCTCCGCGCCATGCACCAGTGGATCGCCGACAGCGGTCTCACGCCCCACGTGGTGGTGGACGTGAACGTGGCGGGTGTCGAGATCCCGCCCGGCTATGCGAAGGACGGCAAGATCGTCCTCAACGTGAGCTACGAAGCCACCCAGGGATTCGAGATCGGCAAGGACGACCTCTCGTTCAGTGCCCGCTTCGGCGGCGTGGCGCGGCAGGTGCGGGTACCGCTCGCGGCGGTGCTTGCGGTCTATGCCCACGAGAACGGCCAGGGCATGCTGTTTGACGCCGAGGATTCGCCGGAGGATGCGGCGCCCGGCGGCGGGGAAGGACCGAAACTCACGCCCGGAAAAAAGCCGACGCTCAAGGTTATAAAGTAGACCTACGCCCTACATCGGGATCAGCACACCAAGATGCGCGCAAGAGCAATCCGTCGGCAGATGGCGAAATTCCGTAAGCTGCCCCTACATCCGCAATGGCTATTGGAACTTAGCGGTGCCGAATCCGCACTGCAGTCGGCATTCGCAGGATTGCAGGGGCGTGTCTTGGATATAGGTTGTGCCGATCGGCGCTTTGCGGCGCGTTTGCCGGCCGGATGCACCTACATCGGTATCGACTACCCGGACACGGCTGTAAGCATGTACCAGACACGCCCCGATATCTTCGCCGATGCGCGCGGACTGCCGTTTCCGTCCGGCAGTATGCAAGGTGTGATATTGAAGGATGTGCTGGAGCATGTGCCAGACCCCAAGTCCGTACTTATGGAGATCTCACGGGTCTTGAGCGATGGTGGCGTGCTGGTGCTTTGGATGCCTTTCATCTATCCGATCCATGATGCGCCATTCGACTTTCAGCGTTACACGGAGCATGGCCTGCGTCGTTACCTGGCGGACCAAGGTCTGCGGGTGACCGACTTCAAGGGTGTCTTGTCACCCATCGAGACGGCTTCACTCATGACCTGCCTAGCGCTGGGAGACAGCGCCGAACAGATTCTGCTCAGGCGCCGCTGGTTATTGCCGCTCGTCCCTTTCCTTGGCGCGTTAGTGCTGTTAATCAACGTCGCAGGAAAGGGTCTTTCCTGGCTGCCCGCGACCGGCTTCATGCCAAGTTCCTATCGCCTTGTGGCCATACGCGACAAGTCATCGGGTTAGAGCATGCCCGGCCACAACCGCCTCGCCCGTGCCGTGCACAAGTTCGACAGCCTGCCTGTGGGCTTGCGCCGTTTCCTCATCACGTGGGTGTTTGGCGGCACAGTGCACTTCGTGCGCACCGCCGGCCTGAAGTTCGAGGAACTGAGCGGGGATAGGGCGGTGCTCATGGTCCTGAACAAACGGCGCGTGCAGAACCACATCGGCACGGTGCACGCCGCCGCCGTGGCGCTCCTGGGCGAGACTGCCACCGGCGCGGTGTTCGGCATGAGCGTACCGGACGACAAGATCCCCCTCCTGAAGAGCATGCGGATCAACTATCTTAGACGCTCCCAAGGCACGTTGCGTGCGGAAGCCACGCTTTCTGCCGAGCTGCGGGCACGCATCGGCGGTGAAGAGAAAGGCGAGGTGTCGGTGCCGGTGCGCATCAGCGACGAGACCGGCGAGCCGACCGTGGATGCCGAGTACATCTGGGCTTGGCGACCGAAGAAGAAATGATCGAGATCATCCAGGGCGACATCACCCGACTCGACGTCGATGTCATCGTCAATGCCGCGAACGAGAGCCTGCTCGGCGGCGGCGGAGTGGACGGAGCCATCCATCGGGTGGCGGGGCCGGAACTCCTGGAAGCCTGCCGCAAACTCCAGGGCTGCCCCACCGGCGAAGCGAAGATCACCCCAGGTTTCAAACTTAAAGCGAAATGGATAGTCCACACCCCGGGGCCCGTGTGGCGTGGCGGGGGCCTGGGCGAGCCGGCATTGCTGGAAAGCTGCTATCGGAATTCGTTCCGGCTGGCGAATGAGAAAGGCGCCAAATCCATCGCCTTCCCCTGCATCAGTACCGGTGTCTATGGATATCCGAAGGAACATGCTGCAGACATCGCGGTGAAAATCATGCGGGAGCATGAGTTGGGTTTTGAGCGTATCGTCGCCTGTTGTTTCAGCGCGGACGATGCGGAGTTCTATCGTCGCTTGTCGAAAGCTTAATCCGGAAGCAACTTACCCGGGTTAAGTATGCCGTTGGGGTCGAACTGCTTCTTGATGCTTCTCATCAGGTCCAGCGTCGCTGCGTCGAACTCCATGCCCATGAACGGGCGTTTCTCGATGCCGACGCCGTGCTCGCCTGAGAGGGTGCCGCGCATGTCCAGTACGGTCTTGAAGACTTCTTTCAGGCAGGGCTCCGTGTTCTTCATCTGGGCTTGATCGTCCGGGTCCACCAGGAGGTTCACATGGATGTTGCCGTTGCCGGCGTGGCCGAAGTTCACGATCTGGATGCCGTATTGCTTCGACAGCGCCTCCAGGCGGGCGATGAACTCCGCCATGCGGGACACGGGCACCACCACGTCCTCGTTGATCTTCTTGGGAGCGATCTTGCGCAGCGCCGGTGAGAGCGCCTTGCGGGAGGTCCAAAGGGCGGCCGCTTCCTTCGTGTCTTTGGCAGCGCGGAATTCCACACAGCCCTCGCCACGGGCGGCGTTTTCGACCGCTGCCGCTGCTTCGTCCAATTGGGTGGCCGCGCCGTCCACCTCGATGAGGAGCAGGGCGCCCGCATTTTCGGGGAGCTCGTCGCCGGCATAGCCGCGGATCATGCCGATGGAGGCGCCATCGATGAATTCCAGCACGCAGGGGGTCACCGGCTGGGCCATGATGCGCGACACAGCGGCACCTGCCGCCGCCATGTCGGCGTAGACGGCGCGCAAGGTACGCACCGCTTCAGGCTTCGGCGTCAACTTCAATGTCGCTTCAGTGATGACGGCGAGAGTGCCTTCCGAGCCGATGAGCAGGCGCGTGAAGTCGTAGCCCATGGCGCCCTTGGTGGTGTAGACCCCGGCGCTGAGTTCCTGTCCCGCGCCGGTGACGGCGCGCAGCCCCAGGACGTTATCCCGCGTGGTGCCGTATTTGACGGCGTGGGGTCCGCCTGCACCGCAGGCGAGGTTGCCGCCCACGGTGGAATAGCCGGCGGAGGTGGGGTCCGGGGGCCAGAAGAAGCCTTGGGTCGCGACGGCCTCCTGCACCGCGCTGTTGGTGGCGCCGGTCTCCACGCGCAGGGCGCGGTTCGCCGGGTCCAGCTCGAGGATCCGGTTCATGCGCTCGAGCGCCAGCACGAGGCCGCCCGCGAGCGGCACGGCGGAGCCCGTGGTGCTGCTGCCGAGACCGCGGGCCGTGAGCGACACCTTGAATTCGTTGCAGAGGAGCACGGCCTCCCGCACTTCCGCGTGGGAGGCGGGGAAGGCCACCGCGTCGGGCTGCGACTGGCGGCGGCTGTTGTCGTAGCTGTAGGGCCAGCGGTCGGCGGGGTCGGTGTAGAGGTCCGCTTCGCCCACCACCGCGGCCAGCCGCGCGAGGAACGCGGGCGCGAGCGGCGGCCGTCCGCTCACGGGTTCAGCGCGCCTCGCCGAAGAGATGCTGGTCGATGAGGTCGCAGAGGCAGTGGAGCGCGAGCAGGTGCACTTCCTGGATGCGGGCCGTGACCTTGGCCGGGACGCGGATCTCCACGTCCGGCGCCTTGAGCTGGGCCGCCATCTTGCCGCCGTCGCGGCCGGTCAGGGCCACCACGTGCACGCCCTTCTCGTGGGCGGCGTCGATGGCCCGCATCACGTTCGGGGAGTTGCCGCTCGTCGAGATGGCGAGCAGCACGTCGCCCTTGCGGCCGAGCGCCCGCACCTGCTTGGCGAAGATGTCGTTGTACTCGTAGTCGTTGGCGATGGAGGTGAGGGTGGAGGTGTCGGTGGTGAGCGCGATACCCGCGAGCCCGGGGCGCTCTCGCTCGAAGCGGTTCAGCAGCTCCGCGGAGAAATGCTGGGAGTCCGCCGCCGAGCCGCCGTTGCCGCAGCTCATGATCTTGTGCTCCTGCTTGAGGGCCTCCGCCATGAGCTTGCCGGCGCCCACGATGACGGGCACCAGGGTCTTCAGCGCCGCCTGTTTGGTGGCGATGCTGTCGTTGAACAATCGGGTCACGCGTTCGGTGGCTTGCATGCGTATTCTCTTTATTGACCGGCCTGGAAGGCGTCCTGTATCCATTCTACCGCGGCGCCCCCGTCCCCATCGCTGACCGCCACCACGTCGAAACGCAGGGGGCGGCGGCGCCAGTCCGGGTGCCGCTGCAGCAGGTGTTGGGTGGCGAGCACGAGCTTGCGCTGCTTCTCGGCCCCCACGGTCTCTGCGGCGCTGCCGCGGCTCGCATCCTTCCGGTAGCGCACCTCGGCCACCACCAGCTGGCGCCCGTCCTCGAGGACCAGGTCGAGCTCACCCATGGGGCAGCGGTAATTGCGGGCCAGGAGCTTCAAGCCTTTCGCCTCGAGGGCCGCGAGCGCCAGTTCCTCCGCCCGCCGGCCGCTGTCGAGATGCGGCGCCCCGCTCACGGCGTGCCGGCGGCGCTCACGACGGCTGCCGGGGGCAGGGAGACGGCCGGCAGCATCTGCGGCTCGCCGTCGTCGAACTCCGCCCAATCGAGCCGGCGCAGCACGCGGCCGTCGGCGCCGAGGCTCAGCAGCCCGGTCACACCCTGCACCGGTTCGGAGATGCCGTGGGTGTTGTAGAGGAGCGGCACCAGGCGATACGCGTCGAAGCCGAGGGCGTAGAGCCGGCTGTTGCCGCCGAAGTTGTTCGGCCAGGTCTTCGCGACCAGGGCGCGCAGTTCGGCGACGGAACCCGCGTCCTCGAGCGTCCAGGGCATGTCGTCGAAAGTGATGCCGTTCAGCACGGAGTTATCCACGTTGCTGTCCAGGTCGTAGACCCGCGAGGTGGAATACACCGGTACGTCGTCGGCGTGGTAGTAGGCGATCTGAGGCTGGATCTGCCGGGCGTCCTCCGCCTTGGCGGCCAGGAAGATGAACTGCACGTCCTCGCGGCGGCGCGGCTCGAACTCGAGGTGCGTCCCCAGGGTGGACGCGAGAGCCGCTTCCCGGTCGCCGCTCGCATCCAGGTTGAGGAGCTGGGTGATCGGGGCTTCGTACGGCTTGGTCTGCGTGTCGGCGCCGGCGGCGTAGGTGCGTACCCCGAGCAGCGTGCCGCCTCCCTGGCTGAAGCGGGCGGAGAAGGCGTTCAGCATGCGGGTGCCGAAGTCGTCGGCGGAGACGAAGGCGACGGCGCGGGTGCGGCCTTCGGCGATGGCCCGGTCGGCGGCTTGCTCCGCTTCGCCTTCCGGAAGCAGGCCGAACTGGTAGAGACCTGCGGCGCCGGTCTTGCCTGGATCCAGGTAGTTGAGCGCCAGCACCGGCGCCGGCAGCGAGGAGAACGAGGCGATGCCTGACACCGCGTCCTTCAGCAAGGGCCCCAGCACCATGTTGGCGCCGTCCGCTACCGCCTTCTCGTAGGCGGTGCGCGCTTCATCCGCGGTGCTGCCCGCGTCGTAGAACGACACCGCCGGCGCCTGGCCGGTGCCGACGGTCTGGTAATAAGCGGCGAGCAGGCCGTCACGCACCGCGTCTCCCTGGGACTGGTAGTTCCCCGAGAGCGGCAGGAGCACGGCGAGCCGTGGGGGGTAGGCGGCGAGCGCCTGCTGCTTGGCGAGGAGATCCGGCATCACGTCCATAACGGCGGGGTGCTGGGCGTACTGGTTCTGCCAAGTCTGCATGCGCGCGGCGAATTTCTCCGGCTGCTGCCAGCTGGTGCGCGCGATGTCGGCGAGCTCCAGCCAGCCGCGCGCCGTGGGAGAGAGTTTCGGGGGCAGGGCGGCCGCTACGAGCGGCGCATAGGCCGCGCTGAGCGCCTGCCAGATCAGTTGATGGTTCGCGCGTACCGCCGCGGCGTTACCGCCCAGGTAGTTCTCGCGCTGGCTCCAGTCCTCGACCATGGCCGGCAGGTCGCCCAGGGCGGCGTGGATCTGGCCGGACACGAGCAGGATCTTGGCCCGGATCTCGTCGGGCAGTCCGGTGACGGGGAAACGAAGATGAGCGAGTGCCGCCTGGGGCTGATGACCTGCCAAATCGAGGCCCGCCTTCAGTATCTCGATGCGGGCGGCAAGCGCCGGATAGAGGTTCTTCTCCTTGATCTCGCCGAGCAGGGCCCAACTGCGCTGGCCGTTCCCCGCCTGCAGCCAGTCCTCGGCGGCGCTCACCCGGAACTCGACGCGGGCCGTCGCCTGGGCGGGTGCGGTGGCGCCCGCGGCGAGTTGCTCATAGATCTGGGCGGCGTCGGCGTATCTACCCTCCTGTTCGGACCGCTGCGCCTGCGCTTCGAGGGCGACGGGCGTCTGCTTCGCAGGCGTGACGGCACAGCCCGCGATGAACGCGAGCAGGAGCAGCGGCGCACAGGCTCGGGATGCGGTGCGAAGGGGCATCTTGCCTTGCATGCGGCGGGCTTCCCGGTGCAGGATGGGGAGAATCCCCATGATACCCGTTCCGGCCCCGAGCCGGCAGCGGAGAGGAGCGGCGGTGGCGGAGCGGGCGGGCGTGCTGTACGTGGTGGCGACCCCCATCGGCAACCTGGACGACATCTCCGCCCGTGCCCGCGATGTGCTCGCCGGAGTGGACATAATCGCCGCCGAGGACACGCGTCACACCGGCACGTTGCTCTCGCATCTCGGTATCCGTGTCCGGCAGGTCTCGCTCCACGACCACAACGAAGCGGAGCGCACGCCGCAACTGCTGGAGGAACTGCGCGCAGGACGTAGCGTCGCCCTCGTCTCGGATGCCGGCACGCCGCTCATCAGCGATCCGGGTTTCGATTTGGTGCGGGCGGCGCATGCCGCCGGCGTGCGCGTGAGCCCGATACCCGGCGCCTGCGCCCTCATCGCGGCCTTGAGCGTCGCCGGCCTGCCCACGGACCGCTTCGTGTTCGAGGGCTTCCTCCCCGCCAAAGCTGCGGCGCGGCGTGAAAGACTGGAGGCCCTGGTGCACGAGACGCGGACGCTGGTGTTCTACGAATCCGTCCACCGGCTCGCCGAATCCCTGCGGGACATGGCCGCCGTCTGCGGCGCTACGCGCCGGGCGACCGTGGCCCGGGAGCTCACCAAGCTCCACGAGGAACTGCGACTGGGCACGCTGGCGGAGCTCGTGGCGTGGGCGGAGCAGGACACGGCCTCGGGCAAGGGGGAAGCGGTCGTGATCCTGGCCGGCGCGGAAACGGCGCTTGCCGGCACGGACGCGGATGGCGTGCTGAAAATCCTGCTCGCAGAGCTGTCGGTCAAGCAGGCGGCGTCGCTCGCGGCCAGTATCACGGGTCTCAAGAAGAACGAGTTGTACGAGCGGGCGCTCGCTCTTTCAGGGAAGAAATAGGGCTCCGCATCTGCCGGTATAATGCCGCTTGGAGTCGGCCAGACAGCCGCTGTGCTTGCACAGAGGAAAGTCCGGGCTCCGCAGGACAGGGTGCCAGGTAACGCCTGGGGGGCGTGAGCCCACGGACAGTGCCACAGAAAACATACCGCCTAAGCGCGCAAGCGCCGGCAAGGGTGAAAAGGTGCGGTAAGAGCGCACCGCGCGGCGGGTAACCGGCCGCGGCACGGAAAACCCCACCCGGAGCAAGGCCAAATAGGGGAGCGCGCGGGGCGACCCGCAGGTGTGGTCCGCACCGCTCCCGGGTAGGCTGCTAGAGGTGCGCGGTGACGCGCATCCCAGATGAATGGCTGTCCACGACAGAACCCGGCTTACCGGCCGACTCTTTTTTTCTCCGGGACTCCCGACCCCCACGGCTTGCGGCCGTGGTGGTTTTTTAGCCAGCGCCGTCAGGCAGTTATGGCCCAGCCGAACAATCAAAATTCCGCTTAGGTGGAAAATTCAGTTAATCCTTCTTCTAAAGTCAGTTTTGTAACAAACTGATATATATAGATATAGTCAGTCTAATTTTTGCCCAGTTTACGCTGTAAGTCCCTGTCCCACAAGCAAATTTTCCTAATCTAGCCCTTGACGTGCCCGAGACCGCTTCCTATAGTGAGTGCGGTGGGAAAAAGTGGAATTTAATGGGACGGGCAACTAGCGGGTAGGGCACATGTTTCGCGGCATCAGTAACCTGACGTTGGACGCCAAGGGGCGTCTCGCCATGCCTGCGCGCTACCGGGAGCGCCTGGCGGAGACCTGCCGCGGCCAATTGGTCGTGACCATCGACCGGGACCACTGCCTCCTAATCTATCCCCTGCCCGAATGGGAGGCCCTGGAAGAGCGCCTGGTGCGCCTGCCGAGCCTGAACCCCCAAGCCCGGGAACTGCAACGCCTGCTGCTCGGCCATGCCACGGAAGTGGAACTGGACGGCCACAGCCGTCTCTTGTTGCCGCCAGAACTGCGTGGCTTCGCTGGCCTGGAACGGGACGTGGTGCTGCTCGGTCTCGGACGGAAATTCGAACTGTGGCAGCAAGCGAACTGGGACGCGCGCCGGGAGGCAAGCCTGGATCACACGCCGGACGCCGGTGGACTGCCGGACGAGCTGGCCAGGCTGGTGCTTTGAACGCGCCCGCCGTCCATCAGCCGGTATTGCTCAGGGAGGCGGCGGACGCGCTTTCCATCCGGCCGGACGGCATCTATATGGACGCGACCTTCGGGCGCGGCGGTCACAGCCGACAGATCCTCGCGCGCCTCGGCACGGGTGGCCGACTCATCGTGCTGGATCGGGACCCCGAAGCGGCTGCGGCCGCTCGCGCGCTGGCGGCGACCGATCCTCGGGTCAGCGCGTATCGCGCCGCATTCTCCAGCCTGGAGCGCATCGCCACCGAGGCCGGGGTCCAGGGGCGGGTGGACGGCGTGCTGCTGGACGTGGGCGTGTCCTCGCCGCAACTCGACGATCCGCGCCGCGGTTTCAGTTTCAGTGAACCGGGTCCGCTCGACATGCGCATGGACCCGGAGAGCGGGGAGAGCGCCGCCGCCTGGCTCAAGCGCGCGCCGGAGGCGGAGATCGCCGACGTACTGCACCGCTACGGCGAGGAACGCAACGCGCGGCGCATCGCCCGCGCCATCGTGAAAGCGCGCGAGACGCAGCCCTTGGACGACACGGCGCAGCTCGCCGAGATCGTGAGCCGGGCGACGCCGCGCCGCGATCCGCACAAGCACCCGGCCACGCGCAGCTTCCAGGCGATACGCATCTTCATCAACCGGGAGCTGGACGAACTCGCCGCCTGCCTGGAGCAGTGCCTGCGGGTGCTGGCGCCGGCGGGGCGCCTGGTGGTGATCAGCTTCCATTCGCTCGAAGACCGCATCGTCAAGCGCTTCATCCGAGACCATGCCCGCGGTCCCGCGCCGGACCCGAAAGCGCCATGGTTGGAACCCGAGGGCAAGCCGGAGCTGCGTGCCGTCGGCCGGGCGGGCAAACCGGGCGAGGATGAGGCGCGCGCCAACCCGCGGGCCCGTAGCGCAGTGCTGCGCGCAGCGGAGCGGCTGCCATGAACCTCTCCTTGAGCCGCGCGGTGGTGGCGCTCCTCGGGGCGGCGGCCTTCCTCTCGGCGCTCGCGGTCATCGATGCACGCCACCAGAACCGCGTGCAGTTCGCGGCGTTACAGCAACTCGATGCGAAACGCGACCAACTGAACGTGGAATGGGGGCAGCTGTTGCTCGAGCAGAGCACCTGGTCCACCCACGCTTATATAGAGCAGTCGGCGACCCAGAGGCTCGGCATGAGCATGCCGCAGCGCGCCGAGATCGTGGTGGTGAAGCCGTGAGCCGCGATGCCGAACAGGAATTCCGCCCCTGGGGCTGGCGCAGCGTGGCCGTGCTCTTGTTCTTCACCGCGGTGGCCACGGCGCTCAGCGGCCGGGCGGTGTACCTGCAGGTGTTGGACAAGCAGTTCCTGCTGGACCAGGGGGCGGAGCGGCATCTCAGGGTGGTGGAGATCCCCGCCCACCGGGGCATGATCCTGGACCGCAACGGCGAACCGCTGGCGGTCAGCACGCCGGTGGATTCCGTGTGGATGAACCCCCAGGAGCTCTCCGCGGCCCTGGGCCGCGTGCCTGAGCTCGCCCATGCACTCGACATGCCCGCGCAGGCGATCCTCAAGCTCCTGCGGGAGGGCGATGACAAGGAATTCGTGTACCTGGCCCGGGGGCTGGATCCTTACGCCGCGGGGCAGGTGACGGCCCTCGGCATCCCGGGCATCTACACCCAGCGCGAATATCGCCGCTACTACCCCGCCGGCGAAGTGACCGCCCAGGTGCTCGGGTTCACCAGCGTGGATGACACCGGACAGGAGGGGCTCGAGCTCGGCTACGACGCGACCCTCAAGGGCGTGCCGGGGGCGGAACGGGTCATCGTGGACCGCTACGGACACTCGGTGCAGGACGTGGAGAACCTGCGTGCGCCGCGGCCGGGTCAGGACCTGACCGCCAGCATCGATCTGCGCCTCCAGTACCTGGCCTACCGGGCGCTCAAGCAGGCGGTGCTCGCCCAGGGCGCGCGCTCCGGATCCATCGTGGTGATGGACGCGAGGAGCGGCGAAGTCCTCGCCATGGCGAACCAGCCCTCCTTCAATCCCAACAACCGCGACGACTTCAAGGGCGAGTTGACCCGCAACCGAGCGGTCACGGACATGTTCGAGCCCGGTTCCAGCATGAAGCCCTTCACCATGGTGGCGGCGCTCATGTCCGGCAAGTACACCCCGGACTCGGTCGTCAACACCTCGCCGGGCACGCTGAAGCTCGCCGGCTACACCATCCACGACGAACATGACTTCGGGCGCATCGACCTCACCACGATCATTGAAAAGTCTTCAAACGTCGGAGCCAGCAAGATCGCCCTGTCGCTCGATCCGGCGCTCATGTGGCGCACGCTGGCAGGTTTCGGCTTCGGCCGCAGCACCGGCAGCGGGTTCCCCGGCGAGGTGGGCGGCGCGCTGCCGGACTACCGCGCCTGGAACCCCGCGCGCCAGGCGACCATCTCCTACGGTTACGGCGTCGCTATCACCGCCCTGCAGCTCGCGGATGCCTACGCCACCCTCGCGGACGGCGGCCGGCACACGTCGCCGTCATTCCTGCAGCTCAAGGACGGCCCGGCACCGCAGCCGGTGATCCCCACGGCAGTGGCGACGGCGCTACGGAGCATGCTGGAGACGGTGGTCTCTGAAGAAGGGACCGGCAAGCTCGCGGAGCTCACCGGTTACCACGTGGCCGGCAAGACCGGTACCGCGCACCTCGCGGTGAACGGCGGTTACTCCGCCGACCAGTACATCTCGGTGTTCGCCGGCATGGCGCCGGCGAGCGACCCCCGGCTCGTGACCGTAGTGGTCATCAAACAGCCGAGCCGCGGCGAGTACTTCGGCGGCAAAGTCTCGGCGCCTGTGTTCGCGGAAGTGATGCGCGGCGCGCTGCGCCTGCTCAACGTGACGCCGGACGATCTCTCCGGCCTTGCGGCCGCGCCGGTGGTCGCCATGGGGCACGCGCCATGATGGCCCGGGCGGAGAAGATGCAAGGGTTGACGCTCGCCGGACTGTTGCAGGGCTACACCGTGGCGCCTGTGCTACCGCTCGCGGGCCTCGCCTTGGACAGCCGCGAGATCCGGCCCGGATATCTGTTCCTGGCCTGCAAGGGTTCCGACCATCACGGCTTGCGGCACCTGGCGGAAGCGCAGAGCCGCGGCGCGGTGGCCGTCGTCTATGACCCGGATGGCGCGCAGGGTTATCCGCCCGTCACGGGGCTACCGGCGATCGAGGTCGCGGACCTCGGACAGAAGGCGGGACCGCTCGCGGCGCGCTTCTACGGGGAGCCGAGCACGGCCCAGCAAGTGACGGCGGTCACCGGCACCAACGGCAAGACCTCCGTGAGCCTCATCACCGCGCAGCTGCTGAGCGAGGCCGGGAAGAGCTGCGGCGTGCTCGGTACCGTGGGCTTCGGCGCCTACGGCAAGCTCGAGACGCCTACCCATACGACGCCGGATGCCGTGAATACCCAACGCTGGCTGGCGCGCTTCCGCGACCAGGGCCTCAAGCAGGTGAGCATGGAGGCCTCGAGCCACGCCCTGGAGCAAGGCCGGCTGAACGGCGTGCGACTCGCGGTGGCGGTGTTCACCAACCTCACCCGCGACCACCTGGATTACCACGGCAGCATGCAGATCTACGGCCGTGCGAAGCGCCGCCTGTTCGAGATGCCGGGCCTCAAGCATGCGGTCATCAACCTGGACGACGAGTTCGGCCGGGAACTCGCCGCGGGCCTGCTGCCGGATGTCGCCTGCACCGGCTACACCCTCGAGGGCCGTACGTCTTCCACGGGGCAGACCTTGCGGGCGACGAACCTGGTGCTGGCAAGCGGCGGCCTGAGCTTCGAATTGGAAAGCGACCTGGGCCGCGGCCACGTGGATTCGCGGCTGCTCGGGCGTTTCAACGCCCAGAACCTCATGGCAGTCATGGGCGCGCTGCTCGCGCTTGGCCTGCCGTTCAAGGAGGCGCTCGCCTCCTTGAACCGCGCCCGCACGGTGCCGGGCCGCATGGAATGCTTCGGCGGCGGGGCGAAACGGCCGCTGGTGGTGGTGGATTACGCGCATACGCCCGACGCCCTCGAGAAGGCGCTCACGGCCGCCCGCGCCCATTGCCGCGGCACGCTGTGGTGCGTCTTCGGTTGCGGCGGCGAGCGGGACCGGGGCAAGCGATCGCAGATGGGCGCCATCGCGGAGCGCGTGGCGGATCGCGTCATCGTCACCGACGACAACCCGCGCCGCGAGGATGGGGACGCCATCGTGGCGGAGATCATGGCGGGGTTCCATTCCCGCGAACGGGTGAAGGTGGAACGGGACCGCGCCAAGGCCGTGGCGCTCGCCGTGCAGGGAGCGGCTGCCGGTGACGTGGTGCTGCTCGCCGGCAAGGGCCACGAAGACTATCAAGTGGTAGGGGAACGCGAGCTTCCCTACAGCGACCGGGATACGGCGGCGGCCCTGCTCAAGGAGTCGCGGCCATGAACACGCGGCGCCTGTCTGACGTGGCGGCCGCGACCCAGGGACGGCTCCTGGGTGCGGACCGGGAATTCGGCCGCGTCGTCCAGGATACCCGCAAGCTCGGGCAGGGCGATCTCTTCGTCGCCATCAAGGGCGAGCATTACGACGGCCACGATTTCATCTCCCAGGCGGAACGCCAAGGCGCCGCGGGTGCGATGGTCGCCCGCCGCACGACCTCGAAACTGGCCCAGGTGCAGGTGGAGGACACGCGTTTGGCGCTCGGTGCCTACGCGGCCCACTGGCGGCGCCGCTTCGACCTGCCGCTCGTGGGGGTGACGGGCTCGAACGGCAAGACCACGGTGAAGGAGATGCTGGCGAGCATCCTGCGGCAGCGCGGTGCGACCCTTGCGACCCGCGGCAACATGAACAACGACATCGGCATGCCGCTGACGCTGCTCGAGCTCGAGACCACGCACCGGGCAGCGGTCATCGAGATGGGCACGAACCATCCGGGCGAGATCGCATACCTGGCGCGGCTCGCCGCGCCCACGGTGGGCGTCGTCACCAACGCCGGGCCGGCGCATCTCGAGTTCCTGGTGGACATCGACGGGGTGGCACGTGAGAAGGGCGCGCTCTTCGCCTGCCTCGCGGAGGACGGCACGGCGGTCATCAATGCCGACGACCCGCACGCCGCCCAGTGGCGTGAGGTCGCAGGGCGGCGCCGCGTCTACACCTTCGGGTTCAGCGAGCAGGCGGATTTCCGCCCGCTGCCTCGGCTGCTCGAGCCGACCGCGGGTGGCGGCTGGCATTTCCATCTCGTCTGCCCTGCGGGGGAAGCGGACGTGGCCGTCTCGCTGCCGGGGCGCCACAACGTGGCGAATGCGCTCGCCGCCGCTGCCGGCGCGATCGCCGCCGGCGCGACGCTCGCGGAGGTGCGCGCCGGGCTCGCTGAAGCGCCCGCCACATCCGGGCGATTGATCCCCGGGGAAGGCTGGAACGGCAGCCGGCTCATCGACGACACCTACAACGCCAACCCGCTGTCGCTCCGCGCCGCCATGGAATACGCCGTGGCCTTGGGCGGCCGCACCTGGCTGGTCCTCGGCGACATGGGCGAGCTCGGCAACACGGCGGAGACACTGCACAAGGAATGCGGCGTGGAGGCGCGTTCCCTCGGCATCGAACGGCTGTTCAGCCTCGGTCCCATGAGCCGCCATGCGGCGGATGCGTTCGGCACGGGGGCCCGTTGGTTCGACGAGCTCGGGTTGTTGGTGCGCACGCTCCAGGCCGAGCTTGGGCCCGGCGTGACGCTGCTGGTGAAGGGTTCGCGCAGCATGCGCATGGAACGCGTGGTGGAAGCGCTCAAACCGCAACCGGCCGCGGGACGCGCGGCCAACGGAGACCATTGATGTTGCTGCTGCTCGCAGATTATCTCAGCCGGACCTTCCCCGCGTTCCACGTCTTCCACGTGGTCACCTACCTCACCCTGCGCGCGATCCTGGGCGTGCTGACGGCGCTCACGTTTTCCTTCGTCTCCGGCCCGGCCGTGATCCGCTTGCTCACGGTGGTGAAGGTGGGCCAGAACGTACGCCGCGACGGCCCCCAGTCCCATCTGTCGAAGGCCGGCACCCCCACCATGGGGGGTACGCTGATCCTGGTCGCCATCATCATCGCGACGCTCCTCTGGTCGGATCTCTCCAACCGCTACGTGTGGGCGCTCTTGGGCGTCACCTTCGCTTTCGGCCTCATCGGCTTCGTCGACGACTATAAGAAGCTGGTGCTCAAGAACTCCAAGGGTTTGGCGGCGAAGACGAAATACTTCTGGCAGTCGCTGTGCGCCTTCGCGGTGGCGTACGCGCTCTACTACACCCACCGAGAGCCGGCGGAGATCGACTACATCCTGCCGTTCTTCAAGCAGGTGTCGCTGCCCTTGGGAGCGCTGTTCGTGGTGTTCAGCTATTTCGTGGTGGTCGGGGCGAGCAATGCCGTGAACCTCACCGACGGCCTGGACGGCCTCGCCATCATGCCCGCCGTACTGGTGGGCGGGGCGCTCGGCGTGTTCGGCTACGCCTCCGGCAACTTCAACTTCGCCCATTACCTCGCCATCCCTTACCTGCCGGGCGCCGGTGAGGTCGTGGTGTACTGCGGCGCGCTGGTGGGTGCGGGCTTGGGCTTCCTGTGGTTCAACGCCTATCCCGCCATGGTGTTCATGGGGGACGTGGGCGCGCTCGCGCTCGGCGCGGCGCTCGGCACGCTCGCGGTGATCGTCCGGCAGGAGATCGTGCTGTTCATCATGGGCGGCGTGTTCGTCGTCGAGACGGTGTCGGTGATCCTGCAGGTGGCCTCCTTCAAGCTCACCGGCAAGCGCCTGTTCCGCATGGCCCCGCTGCACCACCACTTCGAGCTCAAGGGTTGGCCGGAGCCGCGCGTGATCGTGCGCTTCTGGATCATCACCGTGATCCTCGTGCTGGTGGGCCTGTCCACCCTGAAGGTGAGGTGACATGGGATTCGCCGCCAAGAACCGCAGGCACAAGACGCTGATCGTCGGGCTCGGCAAGACCGGGCTGTCCTGCGCGCGTTTCCTGGCGGCTCACGGCGAGGAGATCGCCATCACCGACAGCCGCGTGCGGCCGCCGGGGCTCGCCGACCTGCGCACCCTGCTGCCTGACGCAGCGGTGTTCCTGGGGGGCTTCTCGGAAGACGCGCTCAAACACGCGGACCGGGTCATCGTCTCGCCCGGGATCGCGGCGTCCACACCATTCATCGCCAAGGCGCGTTCGCTCGGCCTGCCGGTCATGGGGGACATCGAACTCTTCTCCCACCACGCCAAGGCACCGGTGGTGGGCATCACCGGTTCGAACGGCAAGAGCACGGTTACGACGCTGGTGGGCCTGATGGCGGAGCGGGCGGGGCGCGAGGCGCGGACGGGAGGCAACCTCGGTACCCCGGCGCTCGACCTGCTCAAGGCTACCGAGCCTGCGCTCTACGTCCTCGAGCTGTCGAGTTTCCAGCTGGAGATCACCGAGTCCCTGCGTTGTGCGGCGGCCACGGTACTCAACCTCTCTCCGGATCATATGGACCGCTACGCGAGCCTCGAGGATTACGCCGCTGCCAAGGCGCGCATCTTCCGCAACTGCGGCACCGCGGTGGTGAACCGCGACGACCCGCGGGTGCGGCGGCTCGGCACGGGCGCGAAGATGCGGGTGAGTTTCGGTCTGGATGCGCCGGCGGCGGGCCAGTACGGCCTGAACGAAGTGAGCGGCGAGCCCTGGCTCGCGCGCGGCAGCGAACGCCTCCTGGCGCTGGGGGGGTTGCGCATCCGCGGGCGGCATAACGCGGCGAATGCACTCGCGGCCCTGGCGCTCGGCGAGGCCGTGGGTCTCGAGCTCGAGCCGATGCTCGAGGCACTCAAGGGGTTCCGCGGCCTGCCGCATCGCATGGAGTACGTCGCGGCGGTAAGGGACGTGCTCTATTACGACGACTCCAAGGGCACGAACGTGGGCGCCACCCTCGCGGCGGTGTCGGGCCTGAGCCAGCCGCTGGTGCTCATCGCCGGTGGCGACGGCAAGGGCCAGGACTTCGCGCCGCTGGCGGCGGCGCTCGCCGGGAAGGCGCGCGCGGTGGTGCTGCTCGGCAAGGATGCGGCGCTCATAGAGCAGGCCTTGTCCGGTGACGTGAAGACACGCCGTGTAACCGACATGGACGCGGCGGTGGCGGCGGCGTCGGAACTGGCCCAGGCGGGAGACCTGGTGCTGCTCTCGCCCGCCTGCTCCAGCCTGGACATGTTCGAGAACTTCGAGCAACGCGGCCGGGTGTTCGCGGCGGCGGTGCGGAGGCTCGCCGGTGAGTGACGCCAAGCGCATCGCCGGCGACGTGGAGGCCCGGGGCTTGGACACCGGCCTGCTCGTCATCGCTGGGCTGATCCTCGCCATCGGCTTGGTGATGGTGGCATCGGCATCCATCTCCCTCGCCGACAAGGCGACCGGGGAACCCTTCTATTACCTGACGCGCCAGCTCTTGTTCACCGCGGTGGGCGCGGCCACAGCCGGGCTCATGTATTTCCTGCCCCTCAGCTGGTGGCAGCGCTCCGGCTACCTGCTGTTGGTGCTGGCGTTCGCGCTGTTGGTGCTGGTGCTGGTGCCGGGCATCGGCCGCCACGTGAATGGCAGCATCCGCTCCGTGGCCCTCGGGCCGTTCCGCTTGCAGGTGTCGGAGCCGGCGCGCCTGCTCATCTTCATCTACCTCGCCGGCTACATCGTGCGCCGCCGTGAGGAGTTGGCGGCGGGCATCAAGGGCTTCCTCAAGCCCATGCTGCTGGTGGGCTTCGCGGGCCTGCTCTTGCTGCTCGAGCCGGATTTCGGCGCGACCTTGGTGCTGACCGCGACCGCGATGGGCATGCTGTTCCTGGGCGGAGCGCGTCTCAGGGACTTTGCCCTGTGCGTCGCTGCCGGAGGCGCGGCGTTCACGGTGCTGGCGGTGTCCTCGCCCTATCGTCTGGCGCGGCTCACCGGTTTCCTGAATCCCTGGCAGGACCCCTTCGCGGGCGGCTTCCAGTTGACCCAGTCGCTGATCGCCATCGGCCGCGGCCAGTTCTTCGGTGTGGGGCTCGGCGAGAGCGTGCAGAAACTTTTCTATCTGCCGGAGGCCCACACGGACTTCCTGTTCGCCGTGTTGGCGGAGGAGTTGGGTCTCGCGGGCTCGATCCTCATCATCGCCCTC
>DATIEQ010000143.1:0-3348 GCA_035455665.1 Gammaproteobacteria bacterium
TCGGAGTTGTCATGAGCACCCAACCGCGAAAGATGCACGACTCGATGACGGCCGTGGGCTTCGAGCCGCACCTGTGGCGGAAGGATTTCCCCATCCTGCGGCAGAAGGTGCATGGCAGGCCGCTCGTGTACCTGGATAACGCCGCCACCTCACAGAAGCCTCAAGCAGTCATCGATGCTATCTCGAACTACTACTCGACTATGAATGCCAACGTGCACCGGGGCGTGCACCGTCTGAGCGAGCTCGCCACCGAAGCCTACGAGGGCGCCCGCGAGAAGGCACGGCGCTTCATCGACGCCGCCTCCACCCGGGAGATCATATTCACCCGCGGTACCACCGAGGCGATCAACCTGGTGGCGCAGAGTTACGCCCGCCCGGGGCTCAAGACCGGCGACGAGATCATCCTCTCGGAGATGGAGCACCACTCCAACATCGTCCCCTGGCAGATGCTGGCGGGACAGACCGGCGCCAAGCTCAAGGTCATCCCCATCAACGACGCGGGCGAACTCGTGCCGGGGGCCTACGAGACGCTCTTCGGCCCCCGGACTCGTCTCGTCGCTCTCAGCCATGTCTCCAATGCCCTCGGCAGCATCAACCCGGTGAAGGAGATGATCGCCTACGCCCACGGGCGCGGCGTACCGGTGTTGCTGGACGGCGCCCAGGCCGTGCCCCATATGCCCGTGGATGTGCGGGACCTCGATGTGGATTTCTATGCCTTCTCCGGCCACAAGATGTTCGGGCCCACGGGCATCGGTATCCTCTACGGGAAGGAGAAGCTGCTCGACGCCATGCCTCCCTGGCAGGGCGGCGGCGACATGATCCGGGTGGTGCGCTTCGAGGAGACCCTCTACAACGAACTGCCCCATAAGTTCGAGGCGGGTACGCCGGACATCGCCGGGGCCATCGGCCTCGGAGCCGCCATCGATTACCTGGGCCGGGTGGGTCTCCCGGCGATCCAGGCTTACGAGCATGGACTCCTGGCCTATGCGACGGAGCGGGTCGGCGCCGTCAAAGGCGTGAGACTGGTGGGCACGGCACGGCACAAGGCATCCGTGCTCTCCTTCGTGATGGACGGCATCCATGCCCATGACCTCGGCACCATCGTGGACCAGGAAGGCGTCGCCATCCGCACCGGCCATCACTGCGCCATGCCGGTGATGGAACGCTTCGGCCTCGCCGCCACGGCGCGGGCCTCCCTCGCCTTCTACAACACCCGCGAGGACATCGACACCCTGGCGGCGGCCCTCGGCAAGGCCAACGAGGTATTCCGCTGATGGACCTCAAGGACCTCTACCGGGACGTGATCGTGGACCACAACCGCAGTCCACGGAACTTCCGCAAGATCCCCGACGCCACACGGCGCCTCGAGGGTTTCAACCCCCTCTGCGGCGACAAGCTGACCGTCTACCTCAAGATGGACGGCGAGCGCATCGCGGACCTGAGCTTCGAGGGCTCGGGTTGCGCCATCTCCGTCGCCTCCGCCTCCCTCATGACCGAGAAGCTCAAGGGCAAGACGCGCGCCGAGGCGGAGAAGCTCTTCGAGACCATGCACGAGCTCCTGACCCAGGACGGCACCCAGGAAGACGCGGAGACCCTGGGCAAGCTCGCCGCCCTCTCGGGCGTGCGCGAGTTCCCTTCGCGGGTCAAGTGCGCGAGCCTCTGCTGGCACACCCTGAAGGGCGCGCTGGCGGATACCCAGCAGCCGGTCTCCACGGAATAAGCATGTACGACCGCGAACCCGTGAAACTCAGCCGCGCCTGCGAGGCAGTGATGATCCCTGCCGGCACCCACGTTGTCATCCCCGAGGGCACGGAGGTGAACGTCGCCCAGTCGCTCGGCGGCAGCTTCACCGTCTACGTGGACGGTAACCTGCTGCGCATCGCCGGCAAGGACGCGGACGCCTTAGGCTTGGATGCCCCCGAGGCGCCCAAACTGCCGGAGGACCCCAGCGACGCGGACGTGGAGAAGCTCGTGTGGGAGCAGATGAAGACCTGCTACGACCCGGAGATCCCCATCAACATCGTGGACCTGGGGCTCGTCTACGAATGCAAGCTCGCCGACGGCGAGGCGGGCAAGAAACGTGTGGACGTCAAGATGACCTTGACCGCCCCCGGTTGCGGCATGGGCGGCATCCTGGTGCAGGACGTGAAGGAGAAGCTCGAATCCATCCCCCTCGTCCAGGCAGCGAACGTGGAACTGGTGTTCGATCCGCCCTGGAGCCGCGAGATGATGTCGGAGGAAGCGAAATTGCAGACGGGAATGTATTACTGATGGCTGACTGGGTGAACGTGGGGACAGTGGAAGAGATCCCGCCCGGGACGCACAAGGTGACGGACGTGAAAGACGTCATGGTCGCCGTGTTCAACGTCGATGGGCAGTTCTACGCCATAGAGGACGTCTGCACCCACGACGGCGGCATCCTCACCGGCGGTCCCATCGCCGGCTGCATCATCACCTGCCCGCGCCACGGCGCCACCTTCGACGTGCGTACCGGCCACGCCCTCACCGCACCGGCCTATGAGCCCACCGCCTCGTTTCCGGTGCGCATCCACGAAGGCATGGTGCAGGTCAAAGACGATCGTTGGGACTGAGTCAGATCGCGGCAGGGACGTCGGTTTCGCCGAAGTGTTCCAGATAGTCGGCGTGAGCGGCCTTGATGACCTCGTAGGCCTGCTCGTGCTTGTAGACCGCCTGGATGTCCACCTTGTGGGCCTGACCCGGCACCCACTTGTAGGTGCTGAAGTAATGCACCAGCCGCTCCACCATCACCTGGGGTAGATCCTCAAGCTCCCGCGCATGGCCCCAGAGGTTGTCGCTGGCCAGCACCGCGATGATCTTGTCGTCCGCCTCCCCATTGTCGATCATGCGCAGCCCGCCGATGACCCTTGCGCTCATGATGACCTCAGGTCGGGCGATGGGCCGTTCCGAGAACACGCAGATGTCGAGCGGATCCTTGTCGCCGGGGATACCCTCTCCCGCGAGCCGGCCCACCCGCTCGCCGCAGTAGGTGCGCGGCACGAAACCGTAAAGCGCCGGCATGTGGGCTGAACTGCGCTGTGGGCGGTCCACCCGCAGGTAGCCGGTAGCCTTGTCGACTTCGTATTTGACGACGTCGAAAGGGGTGATCTCGATATAGGCGTTGACCACGGCCGGGGCTTCTTCGCCCAGCTCCAGGCCGTGCCAGGGGTGGGGACGCCACTGGTTATAAGGCTTCATCATCGCTCCGAAAATGCGTCTTTTGCTTCGATACGGGATTGCCCACTGCAGTGGGGCGCGCATTGTACCGGCCACATCGCCTGCTTCCAAGCACATACCTTGAAACCCGCGGGTTCCGGCACAATATCGCCC
>DATIEQ010000144.1:0-4225 GCA_035455665.1 Gammaproteobacteria bacterium
ACCGAGCTGGTCGAGATCCAATGCCCCTACTGCGGCGAGACGATAGAGGTCATCGCCGATTGCTCGGTGGAGAGCCAGAGGTACATCGAAGATTGTCAGGTCTGCTGCCGGCCCATCACTCTGATGGTCACGGTCGATGAAGACGGGATACCTAACGTCGAGGCAGCCTCAGAAGACGAAGCATAAAAGCTGCTGCGCTCGCCAGGGCGTTGTTGCGCTTCGGACTCGCAGTCGGTCACGTACATCAAGAGTACGCTCCCTCCTGCTCGCCTCGCGCGCCTAGCCCCGGCTTCGCTCGCGACGCTTTTAGAAGCGTTTCCACCTAGAATAAGGGCAATGGAAGCCGCGCTCGTCTGCTGGAAATGTGGTGCCTCCCTGAAGGAGGTGCCGCAACCTTTGTCGCGCCAGTCGGTCTGTCTGAAGTGCGGGGCCGAGCTCTACGTCTGCCGCCTCTGCGAGTTCCACGACCCGAAGCTCCGGCAGGGCTGCCGGGAGGATCGGGCGGAGCACGTGCAGGAGAAGGAGCACGCGAACTTCTGTGAATGGTTCCGGCCGCGGCCCGGCGCCCACGTACCCCGCGACGAGGCCCCCACGCAGGCCGCCAAGGCTAAGCTGGATGCCCTATTCGGTGCTGTAGCAGGCGGGCCCGCGGCGCCCGATCAGGGTAAGGAAGAACTGGAGAAGATTTTTGGCGGTAAACCGAAGCACTGACGGGAGTTCGACCATGGATCTCTGCAAGCGCAGCTTATTGCCTTTGATCCCCCTGTTGCTGATGCCCCTGTCCGTCTGCCACGCGGCGGATACCGGCTACGACCTCATCATCAGGAACGGCCACATCATCGACGGCACCGGCTCGCCCTGGTATGCGGCGGACGTGGCGGTGAAGGACGGCCATATCGCCGCCATCGGCCGGCTCGATACCGCCAAGGCGGCGCGGGTCATCGACGCGCACGGCATGGTGGTGGCGCCGGGGTTCATCGACATGCTGGGCCAATCGGAGCTCACCCTGTTGGTGGACCCGCGCGTACCGTCGAAGATATTCCAAGGCATCACCACCGAGATCACCGGCGAGGGGGAGTCGGTGGCGCCGCTCGACGACGTCATGATCAAGGAGAACCAGCCGGGCTACGACCATTATCAGATCAAACCGGACTGGCGCACGTTCGCGGAATACTTCGCCCGCCTCGAGAAACAGGGCCTAGGTATAAACATGGGCACCTATATAGGTGCGGCGTCGGTGCGGGAGATGGTCATCGGCTACGACGACCGGGACCCGAGCCCGGATGAGCTCAAGCAGATGCAGGCCTTGGTCGAACAGGGCATGCAGCAGGGGGCCCTGGGGCTCTCCACGGCCCTGCAATACCCGCCCGCACCCTATGCCAAGACCGAGGAGATCATCGCGCTCGCCCAGGTTGCCTCCCGCTACGGCGGCATTTACGCCACCCACATGCGTAGCGAGGGCAACGCCGAGATGAAGGCCCTGGACGAGACCTTCCGCATCGGCCGCGAAGCCCGCATCCCCATCGAGATCTTCCATCTGAAGACCTCCGGCAAGCCGAACTGGGGCCAGATGGACAAGGTGATTGCGCACATCGAACAGGCCCGCGCCGCGGGCGTGGACGTGGCGGCCGACACCTACGCCTACACTGCCTGGGCGAACGGCATGGCGGCCTTCATCCCGACCTGGGCGAAAGACGGCGGCACCGAGAAGTTCCTGCAACGCCTCAAGGACCCGGCGACTCGCGCGCGCATCCGTCAGGACATGCTCACGCCCAGCGACACGTGGGACAACGAGTGGCTGGCCATCACCGGGCCCCAGGACATCCTCATCACCGCCGTGAACAACAAGGACCTGCTCAAGTACGAGGGCAAGCGGGTGAGCGAGGTGGCGGCCGAGTGGCACGAGGACCCCATGGACACCCTCTACGACTTCCTGCTGAAGGACAAGGGCGCCACCACGGTGGCGGTCTTCGGCATGGACGAGGCGGACGTGGAACTCGCGCTCCAGCAGCCGTGGGTGTCCGTGGACAACGACTACTCCGGCGCCTCGGTGGACAACAAGATCCTGGGGAGCGAGCACCCGCACCCGCGGGCCTATGGCACCTTCCCGCGCATCCTCGCCAAGTTCGTGCGGGAGCAGAAACTCCTGACCCTCCCGGACGCGGTCCGCAAGTTCACCTCTCTCCCGGCGCAGCGCGAGCACCTCACGGACCGGGGCGTCGTCAAGCAGGGCATGTGGGCCGACCTCGTGGTCTTCGACCCGGCCCTCATCCACGACGTGGCCACCTACGAGGACCCGAACCGCTATTCGGTGGGTATGCAGTACGTGCTGGTGAACGGCGTACCCGTGATCGAGGAGGGCAAGCTGACCGGCAAACTCCCCGGCAAGGTCTTGCGCGGCCCGGGGTATACCGGCCGCTGAAGATCCGTGTGGACCATCGAAGGAACGGGGAGGCGGGAGCCTCCCCGTTTCATTTCGATCTCAGGCGGCGAACTGTTTCGTCCATTCCAGGAATTGGCCGAGGGGCATGGAGCCCGAGATGCGGCCTGCCTCCTTGCCGCCCTTGAAGGCGATGAGCGTGGGGATGCTGCGGATGCCGAGTTTCGCACTGACCGCCGGGTTCGCATCCGTGTCGAGCTTCGCCAGCCGGAAACCGGGCTCGAGCGTCTTCGCCGCCTCCTCGAACACCGGCGCGAAGCGCTGGCAGGGGCCGCACCATTCCGCCCAGCAATCCACGATCACCGGCAGGTCGGTGCCGCCGATCAGGCTCGCGAAGTTCGCGTCGGTGAGTTGCACCGGGTGGGCGGCGAACAGCGGCTCGCCGCAGTGCCCGCAGTTCGGATGCGCGGTGAGTTTCTCCCGGGGCACCCGGTTCTGGGTGCCGCAGGCGGGGCAGGCGATGTGCAGGTTCTCTGGCATGGAAGGCTCCCTTGGGGGTGGAGCCTAGTTGGGGGCCGGCGGCCCTGGTTTCAAGTGGCGTGGCGGGGCTCGCCCCTAGGGCTTCTTTTTCGCCGAAGCCCGTGCATGCGGCGGCCAGCGCCTGCGGGCAGGGCGATGGCCTATCCGGGCGCGAACGCCGGACAGCGCCACGGGGTCGCTCGCCGGGAAGGTGGCCATGAGCGCTTCGTCCAGCGCCCGCTCCATGTCCTTGTCATGTCCAGATTGAGGCATGGAGCCATTGTCCAACCCGGATGGCGCCACTGTCATGCGCAGCGGACATAATCTCAGGCGTAGCGCACCTTCAGGATGAAATAGTGGGCCTCGCCCGCGGGCGTCTTCACCCGCACCTCGTCGTCCACCGCCTTTTTCATGAGTGCACGGGCGAGCGGCGAGTCCATGCTGATGTAGTGCTTCTCCGGGTCGAACTCGTCCGGACCCACGATGCGGTATTCCGTGTCCTCCCCCGTGCTGTCCTCGAGCGTCACCCAGGCGCCGAAGAACACCCGTGACTGTTCCGCTGGGCATTCGGTCACCACCTTGAGTTCCGGCATACGCTTCTGCAGGTAGCCGATGCGCCGGTCGATCTCACGGAGTTCCTTCTTTCGGTAAATGTATTCCGCGTTCTCGGACCGGTCCCCTTCTGCGGCCGCCGCCGTCAGCGCCTTCGTCACCCCGTCGCGGCGCTTCCACAGGACACGCAACTCGCTTTCCAGGGCGGCGTAACCGTCGCGGGTGATGTAGGGGGAGGATCTCTCCGGCGGTGGACGCCAGCGGCCCATGGGCGTCCCTCAGCCGCCCGCGGGCCGTACACGGGTGAGCCAGCGGGCCGCGAGCATGAGCCAGAGCACGATGAGCAGGATCACGAACTTCTGCGTCGCGCCCCGCGGCAGCACGTCCATGGCGTAGACCACGAGACTGAGGAAGTTTAGGGCCGCGAGCAGGGAGGCGCGGGCGAAGTGAGGCCGCCAGCGCCCGTCCCGCCGGAAGTTCCAGGACTGGAGCAGCATGGCGACGCTCACGCACAGGAACGCCGCCAGGGCGGCGAAGTTGTGCACGAAACCTGTGGTCGTGAGCTCGCCGGCGGAGGTGTCGGTGTGGGCGAGGGCCACGATGCAGACCGAGACGGCGCCGAGGGCGAACAGCAGCAGTGGCAGGGCGCTGCGCGCGGGGGATCCCAGCGCGTCATACGCCCCGGCGGCCACGGCCAGGATGGCCGCCGCCAGGGCGAAATAGGCGCCCACCAGCCAGCCGCTGTAGGGACCGAGCAGGTAGAAGCTCAAGGGC